>OODV01000395.1 GCA_900299555.1 uncultured Endozoicomonas sp. | reverse complement strand
CTAAATCGGTAACCCTTTTCTTTTTTTGAAAAGAAATGTCAGATTAAGTCTGAACTACTCCAGCTGACAGCAAAGGCTGGTGATATTTATCGAATACTTTTTAAATCTCGTGCGATTGCGTAATGAAATCTCGAGCCATCTCACTCAGCAGCGATCCAATCTGGTCACGAAATCGATCAATGAACTCCACCAGAATGGGATTGCTGCTCTTTTTCAGGCAGTGTTCCAGCTCATCAAACCACTCAATCTCTAACCGCTCGATGACCAGCTCTATGTCGTCTTGCTGACCGGCTCGCTGTGCATACTGGTCAGCAGCTGCACTATTCACGCAGTGTCTGTCCATGTGACTGCTCCTGTAAAGCTATTTGCGCTGCAGGTGTGCCTGATAGCCTGCGTTGTACGCTTCCATCATGGCTTTGGCGATGCTCTGCATGGCCTGTTCGCTTAACCCTCTTGTTTTGCCTTCCAGAATGCTGAAATCAAGTGTTTCGTGGGCAATGTTGCTAATGGTTTTTTGGGCTGCTGTGGTGTTCATAATGTGTGTCCTTTTTTTTATTTTCTTGTCTCTTATCACACAGTATGGACGTCGACTGTTGTTCATCCAGTACCTCCTGTCGGGTTATTCATCCACCCAATTGGGCAGCGTTTCTGCTGCCTTGGGTGCGGTGGTTAGTGCTTGATATGAAAGGGCACATACTGGTCATTCCGGTGCCACTTGGGTACCTCTCCTGGTTTATGCCTCAGGATGGCCATATTGAGTTCTGTTACCCATAAACCGGTTCGGGTCTCCAACTCTGCCAGCTCATTCTGGTGTCGACTGCCCTGGTTTACTTCCTGTTCAATTATCAGGTAAATCTGCTTATACAGTGCCATGAGGCGGCTGACCTTCTTTTCTATCCGGTCTTCCATGGGTATCTGGTTCTGTGCTCTCCATGCCACGCTCTTAATGGCGCTGATCAGGGCGTCATGGATGCTGTTGGGGTCGACTTTGGGGTCAGCCTTTGGCTCTGGCTTGTGTGGTTTGATGTCGCTTCTCAGGTCGCTGGTTAAATCGCTCAGCCATGCGTGAAAGTCTTTCATTGTTATTCTCTTTTCTGCGGTTATAACACCAGCATGGCCTATCACCCGCACACAGCCAGTACCACCCGTCGGAAAGACATCAGCTGTCTTCCATGTCTTTTAGGCTGCTGAATTGCCACCCACAAATACAGACCAGAACCTCGTCTATTTTCTGCTGCTCCTGCTCGCTGGCGTTTTCATAAATTTCGCTTAATAGCTCTGACTGGTGTTCGCTGTCTTCCAGTTCGTCGTTTGCGCCTGCGGCGATAAGTTCAATCAGGTTCATGCTCCACTCCTACTCAAAGAAAAGCCCTGGCTGGCAGGGCTATCTGGGGGCGGTATTAAATATGCCGGGGGATCTCTTTTTTCATGCTGTAGAAAACAATCCTGTTTTCTTTCTTTCCATCTTCGCTGGGTACAATAAAGTCACCCTTGTCATAGCTGATGGCCTCCAATCCCTTTTCGGTCAGCTCCAATTCTTTGCCGCTTTTGAGCTTCATGGTAATGCTCCACTTGCCGAGGCAGTTGGCGGTGGCGCTGGTGACTTCCACGTTGTTTACCCGCACCTGTTCTGCTCGGGCGAGCAGGGTTTTAAAGGCGCTGGCGACTTTCTCATGCGTTGTTTTTTTAGCCATGATAATTCTACTTTTCTGGCTTATTTGCGGTAGTTATCGCTGCAGCCTCCGAAGTCATTGGGAAAGGGCGAGCTTGCGATTCTGCGTTGACGAGCCTGCTCTGCCGGGCTGTCTAAAAACAGCCTTAACGGGTCGTACTTTGTGGCCACCTGTGTCATCCGTGGCTGCTCCTGGAGTGCTGTCATGTCTTGCTGGTAGCGGTACATAACACCCCATACTTTTGAACAGGCGGCGTGGTAATCGTGGTCTTCAATACTGTTTTTAAAGTTGTCGTACTGCATGTTTTCCAGCTGGTCTTCAATGACGTTGACTAAATCGCTCTGAGGTATCTCCATACGGTAGCGATAGTCTGCGTCAGGAGTGATGAGCAATTTTTCCTCTGGAAATAGTTTTTTTAATACTTCGGGCTGTCTGGCTCTCACCATCATTAGCTGCGGTTCATCCCTGTGCCTTACGATGCTGATCATGCCCTTGCTGGTAAATACCCACATTACGGCGCTCCTTCTTCTGATTTTATTTATTGGTTCTTTCTTGTTCTCTTTCCCAACTCATGTATTCACAACCATTGTCATAACCTGCTTTTTCACCCGTGTTATAAGCGGCTTGCAGGGCCTCTTTTATCTGCCAGACGGCCAATTCGTGAAAATCAAGCTCATCGCTGTTTCTGGTGTCCAGGGTTTCCAGCTTTAGTATCTGGCTGGCTATGTCGTCGATGGCTGGTTGTTGTCCTTTCATGCTATCCGTCCTTTTTTTTATGGTCTTTACACACACCATAGACCGCGACGGTCATCCAGCAAGGCAAAAGGCATGATGTTTTTCAAGGGGTGGGAGCCGCACTGGGCGGCGTTCTGGGGCTTATTTCTGAGGGGGTAGTTTTATACTCAGCCATGCTTCTATATGGCCACGGGCTCTCTCTCTGTCACCTTCGGGAAAGTCTATCAACTTCATGATGGTGTCTTCGTCGTTCAGGCTGCCGCCACCGGCCAGGCGCAGGGTGCGTATGGTCACCAGCCCGTCTTCGCTCTGGATCTGCCACTGATCCTCCCTAGTTTGCTCAACCTTGCCACGCACCATGTGTACGGGGTTACTGGGGGCGCTGAATGGGTCATCGCTTGCCCAGCCGTACTCAATCCATGCAATGCCCTGGTTCATGTCGAAAAGGTGAGCCGGGTATCGTTTGCCACCCAGGGGATGGTCTATCTCCAAATACGTGTCTGGTCGCTTCGCTTCTGCTGGGGTCATCAGGGCGCTCCTCTTAATTTGACGATCTCCTCTAGTGGCCGTCCATCTGGCCACTGGTTATAGCCTGCCTCTTGTATTGCTTTAATAATAGCGGCACGTTCGTTCTCTGAATAAACCACTATTCGGTCAAGGTCATCAAACAGTGACAAGCTGTCCTTAAAAATAGTTTCGTTGCTGCTGTTTTTGGCGATGCTAGTTAGCTGCTTCAGCGTTGTCTTGCGGTTTTCCTGGACATGGTCACCGGTCGTTCTGCCGTACTTATCCCCGTTGTAGCTGATGGCATCCATTCTGGTGGCTTGTCGTACTTTCCAGATGAACCCTTCTCCTCGGTATGCAGCTTTCTTCTGAAAGATGCGAGTGAAGAAATAGTTAGCGACACCCGAACGCAAATCAGCATCGGGTGACATACCACTCGGGCGCAGTCCTCGACGTATCTTATCGGTAGTGGAGGCCATCTGACCGCCGGAACTCAGCACCGCTTTCACCACTTCGGCGGTGGTCATATATGAGGTGTTGCGGTGATAGAGGCGATGCTCTTGCTCAAAGGTTTTGAATTCCGGGGCATTCAGCAACTCTGGCCGGTAAAAGATACGGCGTCCCTGGCTGAAAGCCTGATAATCTCCACGAGGGTTGTATTGCGGTAACCTTTTCAGGTTGGTTTTCAGTTTTTTATTCAATAGCTGAATCTTCTTTTCGATCCGTTCCTGCTGGTCGCTGATGGTGCGAGTGGTGTTGGTGATGACTTCGTTCTGTTTATGTATGTAGGCCAGCTTATCCAGATAAAGCTCCTCAATGTCTAGCGGGTTCGCACGCTGGCTATCCACACCGAGTTTATTGATCAGCTGAAAGACCTTTTCGGTGTCGGTCTGCTGGTTGCCGGGTATTTCAATCTCCACTCTCCCTTGCAGTGAGTAATAGGTTTCTCTCTTGTTCGGCCAATAGCGGATGACGGCACCGTCTATTTCGGTTTCATAATGGTAGGAATCCAGCTCATGGAGCTTGCTGCCTTCTCTCTGGTAGCCTCGCTCAAAAGAGCCCAGACGGTAACTGGTCTTTTTCTTTTGCCAACTCAGGCCACCGGTTTTCTTTTTTATGTTCTGGGGCAGGGCAATATCAAAGGGTTCATAAAAACCCAGGGATTTATCCCAGGTGGGTACACTGTGAACTTCCGTTTCTCGAAAAGTGCGATGCAGCTCCTCAACAAAATTTGTGGTTTTCAGTTCAAAGTCTTCAAGCTGCGACGCAGTGCGTCTACCCTGTTTTACTTCCTGGCTCATGCGCTCCAGCACTTCGTCATACTCTTTTATCGCCACTAATATTTTTGTTTTGATATCAGCATCAATAGTGCTTTGCTTGTCTGCCCGGTGTGCCACGCTCTTTATGGCACTGATTAGCTTGGCATGGATATGGTTGTATTTGTCCTCGGCTTCGATGGTTTCTATGGTGTCCTCCAGCCGTTTCATAGCGGTCGGCATCATCTTGAAATAAGCACCGGTCACGTCTTTGCCCTGGAGGTTTTTCTTGTGGTAGAGCAGCACGTTCTGATCTTCGATGTCGCCCTTGTCGGTGGGGATGGTGTAGCCGTTGGAGCGACTGTTGAGCACTTGCTCGTATTCCAGCCGGTTGATAGCACTGCCTGTGGTGGCTGGTTCTGGTGTTGCTTTCTGCAGGGCTTCTGGATACTGCTTCGCTATGTCTTGCTGTCTCGCCACCAAGATATTAATCAGCTTGGTGCGTTCCCGTTTCGTGGTGGGGCCGACGCTCTCCACCAGGTCGGTGATCTGCTGCTTATCCAGTGCCAGTACTTTTCGGGCACCTGCAATCATGTCCTCTTTGGACAAGCTGGCAAACACCGCCGCTGATTGGGGGTTCATGGCGCTGTCTCGCAGGCTCTCGATCTCCAGCACCTTTTTTCCAAATGCGTCGCCTTTTAATCCACCTTGCGCTCGGTATCTCAAGGCACCACCGGTATCGATATGGAAGGCCTTGCTGCCTTTTATCAGTAGGTTGTCGTAAGAAAGACCCACCACGTCCCAGTTGGCCAGCCAGGCGTCCACCATAAAGTTATCTCGTATGCCCTGGAGCTTGCCGCTGGTTAGCTGGGCAGCGTCCTGCTGCAGGCCATCAATAATTTCTGAGGCGATGCGGATCTGTTTGCCGTCCTGCAACAGGTAAACGTTGGGTACGTCTACCCCTGCCGCCTCGTATAGCTTCGCTGCCAGCACTTCGTTGCGGGCGATGTCTTCACTGGCGGGTTCCTTGATGTAGTACTTTTTGCCGGTGGTGGTGTCCTGATAAAAGCCGCCGGGGTTGGAGCCTTTCTGGTTGCCGATCTTGGTGAGGTCACTCCACTGGGGTGCTTCGTTTTTTGGCGTTTGTGTGGTTACTGCAGGTTTTTGTGCTATTTTTCCTGTCGCTGCCTGACCGGAAGGGGTCGCCGATGATAAGTCAGGTGTTTGGGTAATGACTCCTTCTGGTTGGGCGGCACCATCCTTTGCCTTATCCAGCTTTGCCAGAAACTTTTCCTTGGCTTCCTCATCCAGGGTATTGAATGCCGCCTGCTGCCCTGGAGTGGGTAACTTACCGGCCAGCACTTTCTTTTTGTAACCCGATAGCTTGGCAGCAGTCTCTTTCTTCAGCTGCTCCACCTGATATTGCTCCTCTACCTTTTTCAACATCTGAACCGGGGGTAGGCTGTCGGTCTCTCCGCTTTTCTCCAGCTTGGTGAGGATCTGGTTTTTCAGCGTCTGCCCTTTGGGGTTCTCTTTAATGTCCTTCAGGGTCTCTTTGGCCAGCAGCTGCCCGGTCTTTAGCTCGATACTCTGGTCAATGGCTTTCTGCGCTTCCTCTGGCAGCTGGTGATAGGCCGCCAGGGCATTGCTGTTGGGTGCTTTGCCGTCAATGATGGCTTTCTTGTATTGCTTGATCAGCACTGACTGCTTGATGCTCTCGGCTTTGGCTTTGGCTTTGGCGCTGTCCAGCAGCTCTTTCGGGGTGAGGTTGGCGGTGCCTTTCTGCTTCTGCAGCTGTTTAATGGCGTTGGATAAATAGGGCGTTTTCTCGGCGATGGCGGTGTCCAGCTGGTGCTGCGCTGCTTTCTGGATGACCTTCTGTTTCTGGGCGATAAAAGTGCCGTCTACGCTGGCCTGCCCCAGTTTTTTCAAGGCGGTGTTGGCGGCTAACTGGGTGAGGTACTTTTGCTTTGCCTGCTTAGCCGCCTGGACGCCTTGTTTCAAGGCTCGCTGCATACCGGGTTTTAGCAGCAGGGCTTTTTCTTTCTCCAGCTGGCGCAGTTTGTCCATGCGGACTTTGCCGGGGTTATGATCCCAGCCGGGGTCTAAATCCACAGGGACGGTTCTGGCCTTGCCGGTTCGGGGGTTTATCCACAGGCGTTTTTTGATCTCGGGCTTTGGCGACAGCGGTATTTTATGTCGTTCCATCTCCTCTTTGTTCAGCTGGATGACGCCGCAGCGGCAGTTCCAGCCGTTGGGGGGATAGTGGCTCTGCCAGAATGGGTCGTCGACCGGGCGGGCGGTGCCGTTCCACTGCTGATGCTCTGGTCGGGTGCGGTGGTCTTCTACGGCGTCATACATCAAAAAGGGGGCAGCCTAGCTGTTGGCCTGGATACTCTGCCACTGGCCGACGGCATAAGCGCTCTGCAGGTTGGTTCTGAATATGTTTTCTAATCGGGAGGCGCTGCCCAGCTGCGCTTTGATCACTTTACCTGTAAGGGGGTCGACCACGTCCTGCTTGCCCCACCATCCCGCTTTCTGCAGCCTGGGTATCAATGCTTTTTTGAAGTCTGCCAGGGTGTCCCCTGTCTCCAGCATCTTATCCACCTGTTTGTCTACGTAAGACAGCAGGTCGGTATCCATCATCTTGGCAACAGTAAAGGCGGTGTCATGCTCCTCGCCGATCATGTCCATCCAGCTGAAGCTAACCTTGAGGCCTTTCTGCTGAAAGTATTGGATGGCCTGTTCGGGCTTCAGGTCAAAGGCGGCGCTGAGTTCGAAGAAGTTGTAGATCTGGTGGGTCACGGACAGTACGAAAGGCAGTGGGTATTTCCGTACTTTGTACTGGTGTTTACTTCTGTATAATGCAGTAATTTTCCGTGAACAGTCAGAAAACGACAGGTGGCGAGTGCCACACAAACCCTATAACGACGTCAGCTTTAAGCCGAGGGGCGGTAGCGTGGGGGGGGGAGGTAGATAAGCTCAAAATCTACCCACTTAAAGTCATCAATCATCAACCGGACTTAATACACCTTTACCCCCCCGGTTTAAAACGTGGGTATAAATCATTGTAGTGTTCACATTGACATGCCCCAGTAACTCCTGAACCGTTCTTATGTCATAGCCACTTTCCAGTAAATGAGTAGCAAAGCTGTGCCGAAAGGTATGGCAACTGGCATGCTTATTGATACCCGCTTTAATAATTGCCTGTTTTACAGCTTTTTGGATGCTTCTGGGGTGAATATGATGCCGACCTGTATTACCTGTAATCGGGTCTTTACTCAAATCTCAGCTTTAGAGCTTAGGTATTACGGACGTTTGAGAAGTTTATTTCTGAAATTAATAAAGCATTTCCAGTGTAACTTCTGAACTGGCCAATTCTCTTATATTACCGACTCTACAAGCAGTCTATGCTGCTCTGGGTTTCGAGCTTAATGTTCG
>OODV01000129.1 GCA_900299555.1 uncultured Endozoicomonas sp. | reverse complement strand
TCAGTCCTTTGACAACAGGTTTCAGGAAAATATCAATTGGTGTGGTGAAAGACAGTTGGAAGCTCTTATTACAGTCCTTGCATCTATACCGCTGGTGACCCGTCTCAGCTTTCCTGTTCGTAACAACATTGATCATTTGTTGACAATGGATACAGGCAACTTGAACTACAGCCATAGATGACTCAAAAAGACAGGAATGTATCAGATCAACAACTCTGACACATCACCCACACCTTAAGGGGCTTTGATATTACCCGTACTTATGTGTCAGGAAAACTATAATCACTTCATATCACTTATAGGTCGATATTAAAGAATGAAGATCTCTTGATATGACGTCTGATTTTACTCATAACATTGGGAAACCAGTTATCCAACCGGTGTGTTTCTCTACAGATTTCATCAGCAAGACGAGGGTTACGGTAGTCATTAAAAACCACTCCAATCAGTGAAACATCATTATGATTTAATCGATCCAAAGCGGCCTTAAACTGCGTCTGCCGAGTAATCCCTGCCATAACCATTAAGATAGTTCCATCCACCATCGCACAAATGGATTCAGCAGGAATATTATTACGGTTTCGAGCATTCACCGGAGAGGTATCAAAAATAACAGCATCGTAATTTTCCATCCAATGCTGCATGAGCTTACTCATATTGGCGATATTCCGGAAACTTAATACATCACTATCACAAGGAGCCGGCAGAATATCCAGGTTCACATCATCAGTTCGCATAATAGAGTCATCTGCCGACTTGGGGTTAGGTAGCCAGTCCGTGTGAATATGTCCCGATATATCACCTAGCTCAGGGTGCAGCATATTGAGTTCTACTAATAGAGTCCGCTTCCCATCCACTTCACTTCTCTGGCTCAATGCATAGGCCAGCGTACTGCAGCCTTCTTCTGAATTAGCGGAAGTAATAGCAACAGAGCGCATACCCTTACCAATACTGTTGCTATAGATCTCTTCTATTTCCAGATAGTTAATGGGAAGCTTAATCATGGTCTAAGCCACCCTAAGTTCGTCAGCATCATAAGTACATTCAGGATACCTGCGGTATCAGCAACCAGGTCATTAAAGTTATTCCAGTTAGACTGTGATAGCTCTGGAACGAAGACTGTATCTCCTGCCCTTAATACTGGTAATCGCGAAGCATCTGGATCCTTCATAAAATCCACAAGATCAAATGTTGATGCTCTGCTTTCGCAGCATGAACTATTTACAATCAGTATTTTTTCAATATAAGCCGTTTCTTTTGGCCCCCCAGCTTCAGCGATTAGATCAAGAATTGTCATATTATTCGTAAACTCATAACGACCCGACTTAAACACCGACCCCATAATTCGGACCGTATCTTCAGGGTGCTTCTCTACCCATTTTCGCTTTCTCGATGAAAAGAAAATAGTATCCCCTGATTTCACTGTAGGGAGCAGACTCTCATCGCCTGTTTCAAAGTATTGAAGTAGGTTCAATTTACTAACATTGGGAGCCCCCTCATTGCGATGAATCACCCGAATCCGGCTTAGGTCAGCTTCTTCTGAAGGGCCATTTGCAGCGGCAATGATATCTAGAAAACCCATTTCTTCATTAAATGCATATCGACCTGGTGTTTTAACCGCCCCCATAATATAAATGGCATTTTCCCTGGGCAGCTTAATCCAGCTTGAAGTATTGGACGTCGGATTATCAGGTAACTCGGGAATAACGATTGTTGTACCTCCCGACAATTCAGGCATATCAGACCACTGCCCACCGATTTCAATAAATTCCTGAAGATTAAACTCAATATTAATGCGCTGATTATCTGGGCCAGGTTTAATAATTTTCACACGTGCCAGATCTGCTTTAGCAGTAGGGCCACCAGCATTACTGATATAGTCCATAAAATCGACAGACGGAGCCCACTCATAACGCCCTGGCTTTTTAATGGCTCCCAGAATTTTAAGCGCATTAGAAGTCTCTAGTTTCAACCAGGACTTGTCATCTTCAGGGCCTTTTTCAGGAAAGAAGACCGCATCACCTGGCTCCATAGGAGGTAAATCAGTGGATCTACCTTCAGTAAAATCCTGAAGATTAAATGGCATTACAGTACCATCTTTCCGCAAAATTCTGACCGACCTTATATCAGCATAGCGATTTGGCCCCCCTGCATTTGCCAAAACATCCAAAAAGGTTACGTTTTTAGCAGTCTCATAAGCTCCTGGTTTTTGTACTTGCCCCATCACATAGACAGTACGACCACCACCCGATATAGAATCAACCTGCTTAGGCACATAAACGGTCGCCCCCTCTTGCAAAAGTGGCAAATCACCTGCTTTACCGCTGTCCAGATAAGCTTTCAGGTTAAACAGCTGAGGCTCGCTCCCTGACAGTACCCGCACCTGTTCAACATTGGCATAACGGGTAACCCCACCTCCTTTCAAAATGGCATCAACTACGTTGATTCCCTCCTGATAAGGAAAACTCACCGGCCTGAGAACCTCACCAAAAACTTTGATAACTGTTCTATCAGATACAGAGTCAACCGCTTTGTCATCAACAACCCGAGGCTCACCATGAACACTGCTCAAACCGGGAGACGTTGGAACAAATATTTCATCAAGAGATTTTATTTCGGGCAGAACATTCGGGTCACCTGTATCCAAATAGCGCTTAAAGTTGAATACATTCTTTTTCCCGTCTCTTCTTAACTGAAGCTTGTCGAGCTGAGCCCCATCAACAAAACCACCAGCTTCAGTAATCGCCATCTGGATATTTCCCGTACTGGGAAGCTCAACTTCTCCAGGGTTATTTACAAAACCCAGCACTGTGACTAATAATCTTTTTTCTTTCAGCTGTATTGTCAAATTATCCAACCCTAAAAATACATCGGATAGCGCGGTATAAATGACTTTTTCTACTTCTCTCAACGTCAGACCTGCAGTTTTCAGCTGCCCAATTTCAGGCAGATGGATAGTTCCATCTCTCCCTATCAGGAAATTTTTATTAAACCCCTCCTCTCCGGGTAAGCCAACAACCAGAATATCACCGGACTGCAGTTTATAACGTTCAGGATCTCTCACTCGTGCAGATGATGTAATCTCACTGCTTTCTGATTTAGCATCTACACCATCCGAAATATTTTTTACTTCTTTACCATCCTCGCTTTCAATAACTGTTTTTTCCGAAGCAACCACTACAGGGTCTTCAATAGGCTTAAGAGTTATAGTCTCGTTAATTGCACCCTTAGCATTACGTCTATCCTTACCTTTCTTCTCTGTTTTTTCCACATGCCGTTTATCCAGAGATATCATAACAGCATCACCAGGCTTAAGCTCCCATTCGGATAAACTATTGGAACTGACTTTTATCTGCTGCCCAGCCCTAATAACGGTATATTGAGCATTAAACGCCATGTCATCATAAATTGGGTGATAAAAATTCAGCTTGTTCAGATAGGAACCTACAGGGATAAGATATTTACCAGGACTCTGGATATCTCCTAGAACAGCAATATTAAGCAAACTTTCAGAATCAAAATACTTTACGGATTTAATATCATGGGATTTCGAAAGCTCTTTGAGTATCTTGGAGGCAGCCTGTTCACTATCATGATTGCTTAGACCGATGATAGTTCCATCAGTAAGATTAACTTCCTCATTCTCGTTAACCAGCAAAGCAGGCAATGATTTATCACTACCACTTAATTCAATAAAAAACACCCCATTTTCTTCTATATTTGAATTGGCAGAAAGCCCAGTAGATAAAGCTAACAATAAAAAAAACAGATAGCCATAAATGGTGTTCTTGCAATACTCTCCATTAAAATACTTCATCACTTGCTCCGCATAAACATGCGCAAGTTCATAGGCCTTGGCCAATCACTGAGACCCAACACTGAATCTTCTGACTTCAACAGCTTTTCAGCTTTTTGAATAAAACCAGCAGCATACTGTAAAGTACACCCACCATCTTCGGCTTCCTTTTCCATCAGAGTCCTGACTTTCTCCAAAGATGAGAAAGATTCAGTTAAAGTATTGCTGGCATCACCCAGGAGATCACCATCTATTTCATACTTTATTAGTTGATGCTGCTTTTGAATAATGATCATTTGGCCTGGAAAACAATACTCACCACCTGAACTTTTCAGCTCAAGGTATCGATGCTTGCTTAATTCAAAGAGATTTATTACATAAGATTGATCAATATCTCTTATTTGACGACTTTCATCAATAGAAAGACTATAGTCACGATCGCTATGAAGAGGCCAAAGCACCACACAGGAAGAGATCAGAGGAAAATAAAAGCAAATAGAAAGTTGTCCAATATATTTAATATTGGACAAAATAGAAAAAATAAAAGTCTTATTTCTACTTTTTCGACAAATACTCGTCAACACTTTCATATTGCTTAATCGTCTGGTTAATCCTGAGCATAGTCAATAACTCGTCAGGCTTTCCATTAACGCCAAGCAATCCAAGATTTCTACTCTCTATCTTCAGTCGCTTATAAAGAAAAACCAAGGCTCCAATACCCGAAGAATCAAGCTCATTAACTGAACTCATATCAACAAGCACATCACCGGCACAATCTTTTATTAAATGATCAAAGTGATTCCTAACTTCATTGACAGTATCTGCATCAAATTTACTATGTAATTCAATAACATCGCAGCTACTTGCCTGATAAGTCGCGTAATCCATTACCCTCTACTCCTGAAACCTGCTCTTTTTATTTATAAAATTTAGTTAAGCAGTTATTTAAAGCGATCACACTTACTTAGATTAGACAATAGAGATAGCCAACAAATAGATTTTAAAATCAAACTCACCATCCTCTTATAAAATAAGAAAAAATAATATCCAGCCAAAAACCAAACAATCTCAAAAAATTATTTTAGAAATTTAAAAAACAAAATCAATTTCCTTTTCGTATAAAACATGAACCACACCCCCCTATATTTAATTCATAAAGCAGATAAAAAAACATTTCAAAACCACCAAACATGATTACGACATTCAGAAATAGCGCTGTATCCTAATGACTCTGAATGAATGGCGACAATTTAAAGTCATTATATGGATACAAAAAAAGGCATTCATTCCAAAGAACAGCTGTCAATCAAGCTGCTTAAAGCCGTTCTTATTGGCGCTTGTATTTTGGGTATTTCATTGAGCCTGGTGCAGGTTTTTCTGGATGTTCACCATTCAAGTAAGGCTATTGATCGAAAAGCAAGAGAAATGCTGGCTATGATCAATGAACCCGCCAGTAGAGCTGCCTATCGTCTGGATACCGGTATGGCACAGGAAGTCCTGAACGGTCTGCTGGAGATGAAGTCCGTTCAGGTTGCAGCAATCCGGCTTGACGGTTCCCCCGAGCTGGCCATGGTAGAAAGACCCGTTTTTGCTTCCCGTTACCGGCTCATTTCAGACTACATCTTTAATCCCATTCGAATATACCGACAGCCATTGTATGGACATAAACCAGAGGAAGAGTATCTTGGCGAGCTGATTCTATCAATCGACACGGCTTACGAAGGTAAAGCATTGATTCAGAGATCTGTCGTTGTTGTCTTTTCCGGAGTAATCAGAGCCATAGCCATGGCATTGCTGCTGTATCTCATCTATTCAACGCTACTGACCAAACCCCTGAAGCGCGTTATTCGTCACCTGTCCAGCATTGACCCGAAAGAGCCTGGCCAGCAGCAATTACCCATACCAAAAGGCAATGAAAATAATGAATTAGGCCTTTGGGTTAATACCGCCAATAAACTGTTGACCTCTATTGATTACCACTACAGTCTTCGTCAAAAGGCAGAAGCCCGAATCATGCGGCTTTCTCAATATGACTATCTGACCAGGTTGCCAAACCGACGAACCTTACAAAATCAGATCAACAAGCTCATTGAAAAGGCTTCTTCAAAAGGAGAAAGTATCGCGCTTCTATGCCTTGGACTGGACGACTTTAAGTCGTTAAACGCTCAGGTAAACTTCAATGCTGCTGAACATATTCTGGTTAAACTCTCTGACCGCCTGAGAAACCATATTGGCAACAAAGCTTATATTGGCCGGCTCGGCGAGGATCAGTTTGCCATTATTCAGTCACAAATCGAGCAACCTTATGAAGCTGCCGAACTGGCTCAAGCTCTGATCAAACAACTTGACCGACCTTTTGAAATTAATAATGAGCAACTCACTGTGAGTGCCACTGTTGGCATCACGCTGTTCCCGGATGATGGTGATGATGTAGACACGCTACTGCAACAGGCTGAGTTTGCCATGATTATGGCAAAATCAAGAAGCCGCAATCGCTACCAATTCTACATTGCCACCATTGATACAGAAATCCGTCAACGTAAACGCCTGGAAATGGACCTCCATAAGGCACTTGAGCACCACGAGCTCAGCCTCGCCTTTCAACCGCAGCTTAACTACCAGAAAGGCAAACTGGTTGGCATTGAAGCTCTGCTTCGCTGGAAACATCCGGAAAAAGGCCTGATCTCCCCCGATATGTTTATCCCCATGGCGGAACACAGTCTTGATATTATCCCCATTGGCGACTGGGTTCTTGAAAATGCATTTCAGCAATTGCACCGCTGGCACCTTGCTGGATATGAAGACCTCCGTATGGCGGTCAATCTTTCAGCAGTTCAACTTCAGGATCAGAATATTGTCGATCGCATTGCCTACCTGCTGGATAAATATCAAATTCCTCCGGAAACGATGGAACTGGAAGTTACTGAAACATCCATCATTGAAGATATTGAAACATCAAAAACCCAGCTTGCCAAGATTAAAAATATTGGCGTAACCCTGGCTCTGGATGATTTTGGAACGGGTTATTCCTCCTTGAGCTACCTGAAACAATTCCCATTCGATAAAATCAAAATTGATAAATCCTTTATTGAAGGCCTCCCTGAGAATAAAGAAAACTGTGTCATCGTTGAAGCTATTGTTCAGATTGGCAAAAGCTTTGGCCTGAAAGTAGTGGCTGAAGGTGTAGAAACGGCTGAACAGGAAAGCTACCTGATAGAAAAGGGTTGCCAGGAAGGACAGGGCTATTATTACGGAAAGCCTTTACCGGCACAGGACTTTATCAACCATCTCAATAACAAAAATGCTCTGTCATCAAACCTTGCCAATATTGATAGTGACCAGGGAGCTAATAATGACTAAGCCCCCCATCGTCATATTGCTTGATTCCCGTCAGGCCGGCGGCATTGAGACACATGTTTACCAGCTTGGAAAAGCACTGAAAAATAGCGGTTGGCCTGTAGAAATCTGGTTCTACCAGAAATACTCGAACGCCCATCCTCTTGAAGAGGACTTAAGAGATATAAATCTTCATTTTCGCTACCACAATGGAAAACTCGCTCACCTGATCTCTGAACTCAAATCCGTTCAACCATTGTTACTCCACACCCACGGTTATAAAGCCGGAATTTTTGGGCGACTGTCTGCAACTATTTCAAAGACGCCCATCGTTTCAACCTTTCACAATGGCGATCCTGGTGAAGGTATCGTCCGGCTATATACTCTGCTTGATCAGTTAACCAGTATCATGTCTGAAAATATTGCCGTCAGTGATGAGATTGCCAAGAGGCATATCCACTGTCCTTATAGAATCAATAATTTTGTAGAGGTCCCCGAGCATCAGCCATCGTCAGGAAAAGCCATCGCATTTGTTGGCCGGCTGAGTTATGAAAAAGGGCCTGACCTATTTCTACAACTGGCTAAACACCAACCGCAGCTCCCCTTCAGGCTTTACGGCAGTGGCCCCATGGAAGAAAGCCTTCAGAAGCAACAAGTCAGTAATGTCATGTTTATGGGGCAGGTTCAGTCGATGGCGCCACATTGGCGGGAAATAGGCCTGTTATGCATTACTTCACGCTTTGAGGGCTTACCCATGGTGGCACTTGAAGCAATGGCTCATGGTGTTCCGGTATTGAGTTTTCCATTGGGGGGGATACCTGATCTTATTGTTCAGGGGTTTAATGGCTGGACCACCCCGATTGGTGATCTGAACGGAATGAGCAATCTATTACAATTCTGGTTCTCACTACCAGAAACCGTTAAATGGCAACTGAGGGAGTCCTGTATAAAAACAATCATCAGCAATTACTCCAACCAGGCCATTTTGCCAAAGATTATTAAAGTCTACCAAAAGGCGGTTCAGTCAAAAGGGCTTACCTGGCCAGAAGCCGACCATAAAACACCAATGATCCGTTCAGGTGCATAGAAATTGAATCGCAGTAAAACAAGCTGGGTGAATCAAGATGGAACTTGGTCAAAATGTAATTAAAGGTTTGAAAGTCGGGGCTATTCTGCGCCTGGCTGCTCAGATTTTCACCTGGCTCAATACATTAATTCTAATTCGCCTACTGACTCCAGACGATTATGGCCTAATGGCCATGACCATGGCTTTCATTGGTATATTTGCCTTAATGGGCGACTTTGGAATTGGCAAAGCCATTATTCAGGCTGAAGAACTCAGCCTATTAAGGCTTCGCCAGGCATTCACTATTAACGTCATCTCCTGCCTGATCTTTTTTACCTTCTTCTTTTCAATCGCCCCTGCCATCGCTGGTTTCTTTGATGAACCCAGAGTGACGATACTGATTCAAGCCGTCGCCTGCCAGCACCTGATCATGGTATTTCATACTCTGCCTTATGCCATGGCCAGTCGTAAGATGCTGTTCAAAGAACGGGAGAAAGTCCAGTTTTATACAGCTCTCATGACCAGCGTGGTCACCATTGCCATGGCAGCGACAAGTTTTGGTGTCTGGTCTCTTATTTATGGACATCTGTTTATGCGCCTGGCTTTAGCCATCGGTTACAATATCATTGCTCCCTGTTGGGCCTGGCCAACCTGGAACTTCCGGGGGTTTTCGCAAATGGCAGGATTCAGTGGCATAGCAACGGTTAATGATGTACTGCGTTATTTCGTCAACGTGTTTGGCAACATCAGCATTGGTCGCTTGTTAACTAAAAGCGACTTGGGGGTTTTCTCTGTAGCCCGAAGTCTTGCCAATCTTCCCAGTGACAAAATTGGTGAACTGCTCAATCATTTAGGACTTTCATCTTTTGCCAAACTGCAGAATGAAAGAGATATTGCTGGTCAATATCTGCACAAATCAGCACAGCTTGCCAGTCTGGGACTGTTTCCCATGTACTTTGGCATGTACGCTGTTTCTCCAGAACTGATCACACTGGTTTTGTCTGATAATTGGGCCGCGGCGATCATTCCTTTCCAGATTCTCTGCCTGTCCAGTCCCTTTCGAATGCTATCTGAAATGATGGCTACCGGTGTAACCGCTATTGGAGAGCCTGGAAAGAACAGCCGTACACTGCTTTATACCATTGCAACACTGCCTCTTTTTATCATTGGAATCCAATACGGCGTTGAAGGAGCCTGCTGGGCCTGGTTGATTATTAATCTGATCAGTTTTACTTTTCACCTAAAAACCATACTGCCAATATTTCAACTGAAATTATCATCGTTTCTCAGGGCGCTTATCCCTGGCTTTTTCAGTTCAGTCATTATGCTGGCAGGTTTAATGTTGCTTCGAAGTCACCTGACGGGGCAAATACATGATGCCATTTTACTGTTTCTGATGATTCTGGCTGGTATGCTGCTCTTTTCAGCAACTCAATTACTGCTATTTAGGCATCAGCTGTTTACAACACTGCAGTATTTAAGGCACTAGGGTGGTATGAGTGATGCAGCTACCCAATATTGAACGGCTGTTTATTAATCGCTACCAGACGGTAACCGTTGCAGCCTACTGCGCCCTTGCAGCACTGCCCAGTCTGATATTCCCACACCCTATTGCGTTACTGCCACTGGCGGTCATTCCACTGGGCCTGCTCTTTATTCTGCGTAAACCATTCGTCGTCTGTCTGACCTTTATTCTGTTCTCTTTTTTCAGACTTCACGAGGTATTCCCACAACTGGATCCTATCAAAATACCTCTGTTAACTGCGTTAGGCTCTTACTTTGTTCTTGCCTGGCATATCATTATTACCCAGAAAGTTCAGGTTTACTGGCGACATGAACACACGATCTTTGCCCGGTTCTTTGGCTGGGTAGTTATTGGTATTGCATTCTCCAGCTACCCGCCTTCTGCTTTTGGCAGCTTCACCAGTGTTTATATGAAAATCGGGATAATGGTTTTAGCTATTTCATGGCTAATGACCGAACACTGGCATTTCAAGCTGGCTCACTTTCTCATTATCTGCTCAGGCCTGGCCGTTGGTGGTGTAACCCTTTACAACAATGCCAATGGTATTGGCATGGTCGAGGAAACCCGTGTCACCATTCCTGGTACCAGCCTTGGTGACCCTAATGACCTCTCTCTGGTACTCAGCTTTCCCATGAGCTATGCCGTTGCCTTCGCTACAACTAAGGGTACAGGCAAGATTCGAACACTTCTTGGCTTGATCGGTATTGTCGTCTTTGTTTCATCCATCATTGCAACCCAAAGCCGTGGGGGCCTGCTCGCAACGGTTGCGGTGTTTGGTATCTTTGGGCTTCGAATCATTAAATCAAAGCTGCTACTGATCAGCATTGGCAGCTTTGGCTTGATGATACTGGTCGCTGCTGCCGGTATCAGTGACCGGAAATCCGGTGGCCAGGGAGAGGAAGGTGTGGATGAATCAGCCATGGGGCGCATTCATGCCTGGGAAGCAGCCTTCAATATGGCGCTTCGAAATCCGCTAACCGGCGTTGGCCTCTCACTGTTTCTGGATAATTACTGGGATTACGCTACCCACAGCCGGTCAGAAGGACAGGCTCACGTGACCCACAGCACCTGGTTCCAGGTCATGTCAGAGTCTGGTTTTGTGGGCTTTGGTCTTTTTGGCTTTATGATTTTCACTATTTTCATGTCCGTATACGGTTCGCTGAAAAAGCTGGACAGAAATAAAGGCTCACCAGAATACGATCCTCATATGTCGGCAATTGCTGTAGGTACCTACGCAGGATTAGTGGGTTTTTGTGTTTCAGGTACGTTTCTGAGCCAGGGTTTTCTCTGGCCTGTTTATATCATTACCGCTATCAGCATTGCCATTGCCAACTTTATGGATAAGCACTATCCAGCATCAGAAGCAGACATGGAAAAAACGTCTATAGTTAATAAATCAAGGAAAACCAGACACGGCAAGGGCTTGCCAAATGCTAGACAGTCTGAAAGCTCGGCTAAAAAACAGTGACTCTTCAACAGCAAGAGTACTATTCACAACATTAAAGTCCATTAGAAGCTTTGAAATGCCCGTAGTAAAGCCGCTTCATGGACTCTTCTATCATTTACATAAAATCTTTACTGGTTTTATCAGCAGTCTGACTCGCATTTTTTACTGGACGCCGCTTTTCAAATCTCAACTTGCCAATACCCCCAGAAAGCTCTATCTCTACTCAGGTATGCCACTACTATTGGGACCATTGAAAATAACCATGGGTGATCACTGTCGACTTTCAGGCCATACCACCATCAGCGGCAGAGCATCAAAAACATTAAAGCCTCAACTGAACATTGGCAGCAATGTAGGTATCAGCTGGCAGAATGAAATTTTTGTCGGTGACAGGATCGACATTGGTGACAATGTAAGACTGGCGGTTAAGGTCAGGCTGGTTGGTTATCCCGGTCATCCGGTGGATCCAGCAGCCAGGGCTCGGGGTGAGCCAGACAGTGATGACCAGGTTGGCAGTATCATTATTGAAGATGATGTCTGGCTGACAGCCGGAGTTACCGTTATGAGCGGTGTAACCATTGGAGCAGGTACCATCGTTGCTACCGGCAGCGTTGTTACTAAAGATCTACCATGCGGTGTTCTTGCAGGAGGTATTCCCGCCAAGGTCATTAAATCACTGGATTTGCCATCGGAGGCAGGAAATGGCTGATCTGATTGTATTTGGAGAAGACTGGGGAGGCCTGCCTTCCAGCACCCAACACCTTATCAGCCATTTGATGAAGAAACACCGAGTCATCTGGGTTAACTCTATTGGCATGAGAGCTCCACAGCTTTCACTGAGAGATCTCAAACGACTATTCCAAAAAGCATTAGCTATGCTGAAAGGCTCTGACAAAACAAAGAAAAAAAATTCAGAACAAATCCTCCCTGTTATCATTAACCCCAAAGTACTGCCTTTTTACGATTTTAAACTGATTCGCAGGCTTAACAAATATCTCTTATTAAAAGACCTTGATAAGGCAATAGAGCAACAAGGGTTTGAAAACATTGTTCTATGGCTATCACTACCAACGGCTGTCGATATGATTGGCAGCTTAAATGAGCAAGTGTCTATCTATTATTGTGGTGATGATTTTGATGCTTTGGATGGCGTTGATCATGCCATGATCACCCCATTAGAACGGGAATTGTCTGAAAAGGTTGATCTGATACTGGTTGTCAGTAAAACACTGGCTCAGAAGTTTAATAATCCAAACACCATTATCCTCCCCCATGGTGTTGATTACCCACTCTTTTCATCGCCTGAAAACAAGCCTGAAGACCTTCCTTCAAACGGCCCCATTGCCGGCTTCTACGGGAGTATTTCTGCCTGGCTGGATATCGATATTCTGGCTCAGTCAGCAATTGCTCTACCAAGCTGGCAGTTTGTCTTTATTGGGGATATAAAAACAGATGTCTCTTCACTTCAAGCATTGCCAAATGTCCATTTTCTGGGCTCCAGGCCACATGACCAGCTGCCCTCCTACGTTCAACACTGGAATGTAGCCATGCTGCCCTTTCGCAAAAATCGCCAGATTGAAGCCTGCAACCCTTTGAAGTTAAGAGAATATCTGGCGTCTGGAACCCCCATTGCCTCGACACCTTTCCCTGCTGTCAGGGAATATGAAGATATTGTCGCTATACAATCCTCCAGAGAACCTTTTTCCAGGGTTATTTTGAGAGCAGATCAACTGCAGAAAGATAAAGCTCTTCGTCAGGAAGCTGTTGCAAAAGAGTCATGGCAACACAGGGCTATACAGTTAGAGGCTCTTATCGATCACCTCACTAAAGCAAAGAAAACTTTCCACTAAAATTGATTTCCTCTCGTTGCCCCCCCCCTCAAAAACAGAAGCTACACTTAATAGTAATGATGCATAAGCGATTGTGTTTATTATAAAAAATGTCATAAAAGCCAACACAACTGCTTATCAGGAGATCAATTGCCTCGAGAAGGACAAAAAACTGTCAGCCAGTGTTCTTCCCCTGAGTCAATTAGCTTTCAGAATTTAGAGGTTGATAACAGGGAAGTCACCGTGCTCAAGCGATATGGATCCCGTACCTTTGCCACAATGCTATGTTTTTGCTTGCCATGGTTAGCTGGGTGTAGCGTGTCATCCAGTATTCAGACGTTAATGGAAAAGAAGCAGGCTCATTCTACTCAGCAGCTTTCTGATGTCATCGAAAAAATGAATCAGGCTGAAAACGCATTACCAATATCAAAGGATATGTATCGCCGCCAGCTATCCATCAGTTTTAATCAAGAAGAATTACAAGTTAATACCCAGCATAGGCAAGTTATAAATCTCTTTTTTAAATCCTTACCTGAAAGCCAGCGCCTGAATATTATTATTTCAGTTGCGCCATCTTCAGCGGGAGAACCATTCAAAACACTCAATGATTCATGGTCAAGACTCCAGAGCCTGAAAGAAATATTGGCTCAATACAGCAAAGAGATTGAGCTGATCTACCAACCAGAGCTCGATCTTGATTCAGCGACTATTCACGCTGTAGGGGGTAAGGATGTCCAGTGAAATCCTGAGAAACCTGTTTCGCCTTCTCAGTGCAGCCTGGCGGCGGAGATATACCATTTGCGTTCCAATTCTCATCATGCCAATTGTCGGTTTCCTTGCCAGTTTCATGGCTCCGAAATTCTATGAGGCTCATACAACGATACTTCTTCAAAATACCACCGAACTCAATCCAATTTTGGAAGATTTCACCATCTCTACCAATCTTGAAGAACGACAGTTAGCGCTGAAAATACTGCTTAAGAGCCGCAAGGTGTTAAAAGGAGTAGCCAAGGCTGTCGGGCTTATCGATTATAAATCTTCTGAAGAACAAATTGATGAGGCGATTGATGAGCTTTCACGGTCATTATCTATCGTATTTGGTGGTGACCTGGTCAAAATTTATTATCGCAGTGAGAATAAAACAGACATTAAAGAGCTACTGACCAAAGTTACAAAGCATTTTCTTACATTGGTTCAGGCACCTCAGAAATCATGGCAGATTGCCTCCACTCAGTTTCTTAAGGATCAGGTAGATAGCAGGCACAAAGAACTGACTGATGCTGAACTGAAGTTATCTGACTACAAAGCCAGATATGCACTGGAACTGCCTGAGCTACACAAGGCAAATGTCACTCGACTGGCAGAGCTTCGCCAATTATTGATGGAGAAGCAGACAGAGCTTGCCGGCGCAAAAGCGGCGATGGAAGAATTCAATGGCAACCTGGCTCAAACCAACCCCGTAATCGGAAAGCTTGAGGAGCGGATAATCAATACCCGCACCACGCTCAGTATGCTTCGTTCCCGCTATACAGAAAAGCACAGTAAAGTTCAGGCCTCGGTCAGAGAGCTTGATCGGCTCAAAAAAGAACGCCAGAGAATGATCACTGAAAGCAGTAAGCTTAAGACAGAAGATGTTCAACGCCTCTGGAATCTGGCGTCATCAACCCCCTCAGTCTCAATGGATAACCCACAGGGAGGACAAACTACAATACTTGCCTCTCAGCTTCAGGCCGTTCAGGACGCCAAAGCCAAAGTAAACAGTCTTGAGAACGAAGTAAAAAATATAAAGGAACAAACCGATCAGCTTCAGAACAAAGTACAGCAATTTGCGGAAGTAGAAAGAACCCTAGTAGAGCTTCAGCGAGACTTTGGCATCAAGCAGAAGCTTTATGATGACTTTCTTAACCGCTATGTAATGGCAAAAGTAACCGAAGATCTGAGTGCTTATCAGGAATCAGAACAAGTAAAGATCATTGACGAACCGTTCACCCCAAGCAGCCCCAACCAGCTACCTGCCTCATTGTTTGTGGTTGCCGGGCTATTTGCAGGCCTGGGTATAGGGACAGGACTTGCTGCCATCTCTGAAATCTCTGATACCACACTCCGCCTTCAGGACAGTATCGAGAGGATCTCTGGCATTCCTGTTCTGGCAAGAATACCTAATATGCCAAAAGCTCCAACCTTGACCTACGACCCAGAGAAAGACTGGTTTAATGATGAGGAGGTGCCATCATGAACAAACCACTCGTCATTGCCCAGATTGTCCAGCATCTGGCTCCAGGTGGCATCGAGACAATGGCTCTGGATCTGCAACGAAAGGCCAACACCCCTGAAGCTGTTCACATTATCAGCCTTGAAGGAACCCGATCTGAGACCATTAATCAATGGCCCAGAATTCAGCACCTGGAAAGAGCTCACTTTCTAAATAAGCCTTCGGGCCTGAGCGTATGTACCGTAAAAAAGCTCTCTCAGCTTCTCAATGAGCTCAAAGTAGATGTGATTCACACCCATCATGTAGGCCCTCTTCTCTATGGTGGTATTGCGGCCAAACTGGCTGGCTGTGACCACGTTCATACTGAACATGATGCCTGGCATTTGAATAACCAAAAGCGACGCTGGCTGGTATCTGCCTGCTTCCATCTTTTCAGACCTCACGTTGTCGCAGATGCTGAACTGGTTGCAACAAATATTCGAAAACATATTCCTCTATCCAAGCCATCAGTCATTCTTAATGGTATTGATACCAGCCACTTTAAGCCCGCTGACCAGGTTGCTGCCAGGCATAGGCTTAATTTACCAGCTGATGCTCCGATTATTGGCTGTGCAGCTCGTTTCACCGAAGTGAAATGTCATAACCTCCTGCTCCATGCTTTCTCAAAACTGCCAGCAACCACGCAATTGGCCCTGGCTGGCGGAGGTGAGCTGGAGCAAGAACTTAGAGCATTAGCAAAAAGACTGAATATTGAGCAGCGTGTACATTTTCTGGGCGTGATTGATGATATGCCCGGATTTTATCATGCAATTGATATTTTTTGCCTTGCGTCAAAACAAGAAGGGCTCCCCCTATCACCTCTTGAGGCCCAATCTTGCCAGAGAGTCGTGGTCATGACCGATGTTGGTGGCTGTAGAGAGGCGGTTGACCCCATTAGCGGCGTATTGATAAAACCAGAGAGTACCCAGGAGTTGGAAACAGCCCTCAATAAACAGCTCAGGACAGGGATCAATTCTGAAAAGCAAGCATCAGCAAGAAATTTTGTTGTTGAAAACTGCAACCTGGAAAGGATGATCAATCAATACAATGAACTCTATCTTGGGAGGCCAATATGATGGAATGGTTGGCCTTAGCCGTTTTTTTTCTGGTGAGTCTGGTGATTGTTTATCACCATATTGGTTATCCCATAATCCTTAAACTAATGACACAGGGGTTGGAAAACACGCTACCGTCCTTTTATCACCGTAACTACCACGTAACACCGCTTGATCATATGTTGCCCAGTATCTGCCTGATCATGCCTGCACATAATGAAGCAGATACCATTCAGGAAAAGATACGAAACCTGGCTGCTCTGGACTACCCGGATTATAAGCTTAGAGTGATTCTGATATGTGATGGCTGTACCGATAAAACTGCACTTTTGGCAAAAGAAACACTTACTGAGCCTGAATGCAGTCACCTGAATCTCTCCATCGTGGAAAAACCTGATAATTGTGGAAAAGTTGCAGTATTGAATGAGGCCATCGGCCTTTGCCGCTGCAGTATTGTTGCTCTTTCCGATGTGTCATCTCTGTTATCCATTGACAGTTTGTTAATCGTCGCAGCACACCTAAGCAATGACAACACGGGTGTTGTTTGTGGAAGTTATCACTTTTTTCAATCTCTCAGTGTTGGGGAACAGGCCTACTGGCAATACCAAAGAAATATTAAAACCCGGGAGAGTGCTCTCGGAGCAACACTGGGTGTCCATGGTGCATTTTATGCTTTCCGGCGTAACCTGTTTGACTTAATACCGCCAGATACCATCAATGATGACTTCACCCTTCCCGTTCAAATAATTATGAAAGGTTACCGCTGTCTTTATGACCCAAGAATAATAGCGATGGAACTCGAACAGGCATGTAATGAGATGGACTTTCAACGCAGAAAGCGTATTGCTGCGGGCAATGTTCAACAGGCTATTCGTCATGCCGGATTACTTCACCCCAGGTTTGGCAAAATCGCCTTCAATTTTTTCTCCGGTAAATTTCTTCGTCCTTTCATGCCACTGTTTTTGCTAATGGCACTTTTTTCGTCAACCTTACTCGCTCAAAACTCTCTTTTTTTTCAAATCATTCTTTCGAGTCAATTGGCTGTTTATGGACTAACCACACTATATATAGCTCTGCATTCACAACCAGGTCCCAAAATATTAAGAGTGCTTTTTTACGTGGTATCCGGGCATATGGCGATGGCTATTGGGTTAATTAAATATCTGTCTGGCCAGAGTAAGGGCCAATGGAAACGAGTTAATAACGAAATATAAGAAAATTCACAACGTACTTAAGGAGTGTACCCATGAAAGAATCAACCTATGTCCACCCAATCGCATCTATGGGAAAGCGGTTAATGGATATTCTTATAGCACTGGTCGGACTGTTAATAACCCTGCCGCTATTTCCCATTATCGCACTGGCTATTCGACTGGACAGCCCAGGACCTATTATTTACCAGCAGATGCGTATTGGTTATCAAAAGGAATACTACATACGTTTATTCATGATGAAAAAGTTCAGAACGATGCGCAGCGATGCTGAGGAAGGAACAGGGCCAGTATGGGCTCAGAAAAACGACCCAAGAATTACCAAAATTGGTAATTTTCTAAGAAAGACACGTCTTGATGAGTTACCCCAGCTTTGGAATGTTCTTGTAGGCGATATGTCCATGGTAGGACCAAGGCCAGAGCGGCCTGGAATGTACAACAAACTGGAAAGCAATATACCCTTTTATTCAGAAAGAACCTTTGATGTTGTTCCTGGGATTACTGGCCTTGCTCAAGTCAACATGGGCTATGATGAGACGCTTAATGATGTAAGAAATAAAGTCGCTTATGACCATGCCTATGCACTGTCTTTAAGCAGTCCCTGGGAATGGCTGAAAATGGATATTTATGTGATGTTCAAAACTATCGTAGTCATGATTACCGGTCGTGGGCAATAAGCTTCTTTTATATAAGCACCACATTAAAACAGGGCTGAGGCAAGCTGATCAAGGCTTTGTCTTAATGCTTCCCGACTATGAACACCCGGCTGGAAACTGTCAGCCAAAGGCTGAACATACGTGTCACACTGAAGGCGTTCTGGTTGTCCATTTTCTTCAGGCCACAACAATACATCTGGATATACCCCGGTCATTTCGTTCATCCATGACAATTTTTCACTGATGGGCATTTTACCTACGGCTGATAGTTCCTGATTAATATTACCGATAAATACTTTCAAGGCTTTACTGGATCGAATGCTCTCAGCGATTTCCGGAATCAGCAGTGCCGGCAAAATACTGGTCATAAAGCTACCGGGACCCAGGATGATCATTTCGGATTCTTTTATCTTTGCTAACGCTTCATCGGTTGGCCTTATAGTGGGTAAAATCATTAATTTTTCCGGACGTTTTTCCAGAGAATCAACTGCGGTTTCACCAACAACTTCCTGCCCATCTACTACTGCACCCAAACGTGCAGGCTCTTCAGACATTGGAATCAGTTCTGCACCTACCTGTAACATCTGCCGAATCAAATTAATTGCATCCAATGGACGAACACACATCTGATCTATTGCCAACAAAATCAGATTCCCAAGATTATGTCCGCTGATATCGCCACTGTTTTTAAAACGATATTCAAATAAGATTCGTGCCAGATTCGGGCTGTCGGAACAAAGCTGATTCAGACAATTTCTTAAATCCCCCCAGGCAATACAGCCACTGGCATCCCTGAGCCGACCTGTTGACCCACCATCATCAGTGGTAGTAACAATACCGGACAGACGCTCTCCCAGAAAGCCCAGGCTTGCCATTACCCTGCCAAGGCCATGCCCTCCGCCAATAGCGACAATTCGACGACACTGATATAACACTTTAACAGAGTACATTGCGCATTATCTTTATTAAATTATTGAAAATAAATGTATAGGTTTTCTTGCTCTGCTAACCAATACGATTCAGAGTACCTTGCACCAACCCCATCTGGACATGACTCTCAATGTAATCGGCCAACACACAGGTTTCTTCGGTACATAGAGACAAACCCAGCTTACTCCTCCGCCACAACAAATCATCAACTTTCAAAACCCATTCATTATGAATAAGGTAATCAACTTCACGTTGATATAACCCAGAACCGAAATCCATTCCCAAGTCACTTATACTGCTTACTCCATCAAGAAACTGATATGCAAGAGAGCCATAACTTCGAGCATAGCGAATGGCGATAGATTCAGGTAACCATGAAAAACGCTGACCTAATTCCTGAAGACACTCATCAATAGCTAAGGCTCCTGGTAATAAGCAGCTTTGAGTCCAGGCTGTTGCAGCCATTGGAAAATAGCGAGCCAGACTGTCCATGGCATGCTCGCCAAGCTTTCTATAGGTTGTCAGCTTTCCCCCGAAAATTGAGAGTAAAGGCGCTCTCCCACTCTGATCCTCTAGCTCAAAAGCATAATCCCGAGTAACAGTACGCGCATTACTGGACTTATCCTCACACAATGGCCGAACACCTGAGTAATCCCAAAGAATGTCATCTATAGAAATCGAGTTTTTGAAATAATCATTTACCACCTGACAGAGGTACTCTCGCTCCTGGGCTGAACAGTGAGCAGCCTTAGGGTCCTCCTTATATTCAACTTCCGTTGTACCGATCAGAGAGTAATCCTCAAGAAATGGAATGACAAAAACCACTCTTTTATCGTAGTTCTGAAGAATGTATGCCTGATCTCCCTGATAAACTTTAGGAACGACAATATGACTTCCTTTTATCAGACGTGCTGTCTTACCTGCCGCTCTGGATAACCCGTCGAGAACGTCAGTAACCCAGGGGCCGGCTGCATTAACTAAAGCCCTGGATGTTACCACCTCCGTTCTCCCGGTTATTCGGTCTTTAAGCACGATATGCCAATGACCATTTCTACGAGAACCTGATACAACTTTTGTTCTGGTAAACACACTCCCACCACGCTCACGCAAACCCAGAGCATTCAGCAACACCAGGCGAGCATCATCGACCCAGACATCAGAGTATTCAAATACGGTTTTGAAGGAGCTTTTTAAAGGGCTGTCAGCATCAAGTTTTAAACAACGACTATCCGCCAAGGTATTGCGATTACTTAAATGATCATAAAGAAACAAGCCTAGTCGAACCATCCAGGCTGGCCTTAATCCGGGTTGGTGCGGAAGGTAAAAGCGTAATGGCCATGAAATATGTGGTGCTATTTTCAGCAGAACTTCACGTTCAGCTAGCGCTTCTCTGACCAGGCGAAATTCATATTGCTCAAGATAACGAAGTCCGCCGTGGATCAGTTTACTGCTGGAAGAGGATGTCGCTCCTGCCAGGTCCCCCATCTCACACAAACAAACTCTTAGGCCACGCCCCGCAGCATCGTAAGCAACACCAACCCCGTTAATACCTCCACCAATAACCAGAAGGTCATAGTCTGTTGCTTGCTCAACCACGTCCGACATGACCTCCCTTACACAACATCAGGTTTGTTTTGTACCAATGATTCGAGGTGTTATCAGGAATAAACGTACCTGCTTAATCTTGGAAGTTGACTCCGCCCGAAACAAATGACCAAGAACCGGGATATCTCCAAGGAGAGGGACTTTTGAGAGCTTTTCTTCATTCTGCTCTTTGTAAAACCCTCCAATTAACAGGCTCTCCTGTTCACTGATAATCGCCTGGGTATTAATTGAGCTATTGGTAATTTCAGGCAGTTTCTGGCCTATTTCTTCAGTTCCCTGACTGCCAGTACCGTCCTGAATATTGACACTCATATGAATGCTTCTGCCATGATCTTCACGAACAATTCTTGGTGTAACCTGGACAACTGTTCCTGATGTGACAGGGAATAATTCCGAGTCCTCATTACTCGCCACTGAGACATAAAACGTACTGCTGTTGTCGAGAATAGCTTCAATATTATCAAGTGTCAGGATTGATGGCCTTGAAACAATCTTAGCTCTCCCCTCATCAGCAAGAAATTGCAGTCTTGCATTAAACGAACCGAGGGCACTGGATACTATGGTTGTATAATCTGCAGTTGTGTTGGGGGTAAAAGAAAACTGAGTGTCACTTGAGCTGCCAGAATTATTCCAGTCAACTCCCAAAGCCTGCAAATCCTGAGTATTGATATCAATAATTGAAACACTGATCTCTATTTGAGAGGTGGGCTTATCCAGTGAAGCAATGAGTTCTTCATACATTGGCATCTTAGATTCAAGGTCATGCACAATGATCGCATTCAATCGTGGATCCGCATTAATATAAATATCATCAGCTACAGCTCCTGCATTTAACTGTTCCATAGCAGCTGACTCTGAGCCATCCATAGGTTTGGACTCCCCGGATGTACTGACACTCTCTGCCGGAGTAACTGATGGATTAGGCAACCCCTGCTTTGTTACCTGCGCGACACCACCGCCGTTAATAATTCTTGTCAGGATGGTGGCAATACCTGGAACCGTCAGTTGCTGGCCTCTGAAAGTAAACGACTTATCGGTAGCCCAAGCGTACTTGAGCGGGAAAGTGCGCACAGTAAGTTTACTCTTCTGACGCTCCCCTTCTTTAGCATCCAGTAACATGGCTGTCTGGGAAACCAGCTCAATATAGCGGGGAGGACCAGAGATAAATACCAGTCCTTCCTTAGGTTGCTCTTTCCAGAAAAATCGACCATCCCAGATACCGATCTTTTTCAGTGTTTTCTTTAGCTGGTCAATAGGTAAATAACTCAGACTGATAATCTGCTGGCTGGAAGAGCTACCATCATAAACAAACAGTGTATGCCCATCAAAATACCAGATGAAACCATAGATATTTGCCAAATGATCCAGAAAGTCCACTGGAGTCATAGGACCAATTTTGCCATTGACCTGCCCTTCAACCGTATCCGTAATAATAACTGGCATGTAATAGCTGGCAGCAAAATTTTGCAAGACTTCCTTCAAGCTGTCCCCATTCCCAAAATAAGCATAAGGACGAACGCCAAAAGCGGCCAGAGCAGGCGACTCATCATCACCGATAGAGTCCTCAAAGTCGCCTATTGCATCGCGGATAGCATCCTCTGCAGAAATGACCATTTTATTGTCGCCTGGTGTCTGCGACTGCATCATATAGAGGTTTGCAGAGCGGCGGCCGTCTGGCGCCATATTCTGACGAGCATTTTTCTGAGCAAAGTTATAATCAAAGTCAGAAGACGAAGCATAATGGACCTGACTACCGTACCTGGAGAGGTCTGACTCTTTCCCTGACAATTGCTCTCCATCCAAAAGCGGCATTAATCGTGCGTTCTCTGCCTCAACAGTTGCACCGACTGAATTGGGAAAAGTTCTGACATCCAGAGGTCTTCCCTGATCGACTGAAGGAAGATCAGGCTTTTCCTGTGCAATGTTGGATGGGAAGTAGATAACCTGTCCTACCCGCAACACCTGAGTAGAATCAAGTTTGTTATAGCGGGCCAGTTCATTCACCTCAAACCCGTAACTGCCCGCAATAACTTCCAGAGTCTCCTTAGGGCGAACCACATGTTTTCGGGTTTGCGGCTCTTCAGATGACCAGTTCGCCAACGCTTGAAAAGTAAGCGCCAGCAACAGGGACGAGATTATCAGGGTATTTCTTATAAAGCCCATCAGACGCGTGCCTCCATGCTCATGTCTGCTCCAGCTTATTCAACAGCCCTTAATGAATAGATGCCTTGTAATTTAGTAAGTGTCAATAAAAATTCGTTACATACCAGTTTATCGGAAAACAAACTCAATTCACCAGTATTTCGTCAAAAAAATAATTAACATGAGAAAAGTTATTTAATCCCTCTACTTTTCCGCCGACAGCACCAAAGGATTAATTTATCAGGCGGGCTTTGTTATGGCAGGATCAGTTTCATTTGGTAGCGGTATCTCGGGAATGTCAAGAATCGACAGTGCATTAGCTGATTCAGATTTCCCAAAATCAAAATCAAACTTTAAACCTTCTGGTGAAAAAGTCGTTGACTACACCTGGAAGGCTTTGGATATGAGCAGAAATTTTCAGAACAGGGAATTAAAGTTTGCCACAAATATCTCTGATCAAAACATTTATTCCAACCCTGAAGAGCATTATCGCCTTACCAGGGAAGCGATAGACTCACTTTCAAAGTACCTTAAGAAACAAAAAAAGAACAGCAACTATACCAAAGCCATGGAAGAGGCAATTGCCGTTATAGAGAACGCTAAAACAGATAGTGAATATCTAATGATGTGTCGTAATGTATTGATTGCCAGCTAAAGGAATATTGAAATGGATAAATCATTAAAAACCTGGCTACTGTCGCAGGCATCTTATTACCTTGAATATCTTCAGCCCAGAAAATCCATTGCCTTACTGGAAGCACTGAAGTCTATAGACAAGGAAAACCCCGATGTCTATCGCATGCTGAGCTATGCCTACCTACAAGCAGAACAACCTGAAGAATCCATCAATGCAGCCGATAATTTTCTAAAATATGCGAGGCCTGGCAGCGATGTACGGGCTATAAAATGGATCAAGGGGCGAGCCCTGCTCAAGAAGAAAAAAGCTGCACTGAGCCGCTGATCTTCAAGGCAAAGCCAGCCCCATAGCAGCGGCGCACCTCTCATGGCACAACTGTTACCCGGGCTGAACTTCGGGGGTAGGAATGATCTGGTACTGGCAGGACTGCTGGTATCCGTCATCGGGCTTATCATTCTACCCATGCCCACCCCCCTGGTGGATTTCCTCATCGCTTTGAATATGGGGATATCAACCATTCTTCTGATGACATCCATTTATCTCAAGTCGCCTCTGGAGTTTTCCTCCTTCCCGGGGGTTCTACTGATAACCACTCTCTTCCGACTAGCACTGTCTATCACCACTACTCGTCTGATTCTCCTTCAGGCCGATGCCGGTGAAATCGTCTACACCTTTGGTAATTTTGTGGTCGGTGGAAGTCTTGGGGTTGGTGTGGTTATCTTCCTGATCATAACCATTGTCCAGTTTCTGGTAATTACCAAAGGTTCCGAACGGGTAGCAGAGGTTAGTGCCCGTTTCTCTCTGGATGGTATGCCTGGTAAGCAAATGAGTATTGATGCCGATCTTCGTGCCGGAGCCATCGAGATGGAAGAAGCTCAGCGCCGGAGAGAGTTGGTCACCAAAGAAAGTCAGCTGTTCGGCTCGATGGATGGTGCCATGAAGTTTGTTAAAGGTGACGCCATCGCTGGTTTAATCATCATCTTTGTCAACATCACCGCCGGGGTTGCTATTGGTACCAGCGAGGGAATGTCGGGCGGCGATGCTCTGCAGCTCTACGCTATTTTGACCATTGGTGACGGGCTTATCTCCCAGATACCAGCCCTTCTGATCTCCATCACCGCTGGTATTATCGTTACCCGGGTATCCAATGAAGACGCCAAGGATCTGGGTAATGAAATAGGTGATCAACTCACCAATAAGCCGAAGGCACTGATGGTCGGCGGCGCATTATTACTTGGCTTCGCCATGATTCCTGGTTTTCCAACGCTAACCTTTCTAAGTCTCGCTGCAGCCATTGGTGGTGGTGGTTATTTTCTAATGAAGAAAACAGAAAAAGCCCGAACAGCTAGAGAAGACGGTGGTATTCCCGCTATGGCTGCTGCAACAGAAACGCCTGGTGAAGCAAAAACCAGACTGGATCAGCAGGAAGAGTTTACCCAGACTCTGCCCTTGATTATTGATGTCCCTACCTCTGTTCAGAAGAGCCTCAATACATCATCCCTGAATGAGGAGTTACTCAAAGTTCGTAAGTCACTGTATATGGATCTTGGTGTTCCTTTTCCAGGTATTCATCTACGATTTAATGATTCCATGGATGAGAATACCTATAGCATACTGCTTCAGGAAGTTCCCGTGGCCTCAGGCTACTTCAAGCCCGGTTCTCTATTTGTCAGGGAGAGTAATGAGCATCTGGACATGCTTAAAATCCCCTATGAAATGGGTGCCCCCTTCCTGCCAAGCCTCGATTCTCTCTGGGTCACTGAGAGTCAGAAAGACAAGCTTGAGCGTAATAATGTTAACTTTATGGACTCGCCCAAAATCATGACCTATCACCTGGCTCATGTTTTGAAAAAGTATGCAGAAGATTTCATTGGCATTCAGGAAACCCGCTACCTTCTGGAAAAAATGGAAAGCAGTTTTGGTGAACTGATTAAAGAGGTACAGCGACTTTTACCCGTCAATAAGATTACGGAAATATTCCAGCGCCTGGTATCTGAAGATATTTCCATCCGAAACCTCAGATCCATCCTGCAATCGCTGGTTGTATGGGGACACAAGGAGAAAGAGGTTGTTCAGTTAACTGAATATGTACGATCGTCATTGAAGCGTTACATCAGCTATAAATACTCCAATGGCAAAAATATGCTGCCAGTTTACCTGCTTGATCAGGATGTAGAAGACACGATCCGTTCAGGCATTCGACAGACTTCAGCAGGCAGTTACTTAGCACTTGATCCGTCTACTTCTGCACAGTTCGTCGAAAACGTTAAACACTCAGTCGGTAAAATAGGTCACCTTGAGCATAAGCCTGTGCTGATCACCTCCATGGATATACGCCGCTATGTCCGCAAACTCCTCGAGCTGGAGGTCTATGACCTGGCAGTACTTTCACACCAGGAGTTGACTGAAGAGATCACCGTTCAACCCCTGGGTCGTATCTCGCTGTAAATAGGGGTTATGTGCCCCTAAATCCATTTCTCAACCTGCTGGTAGATCGTTTCAGCCAGCAGGTGAGTCCTGAGGCTTCTTTCAAGAATATCATCGGCCAATTTTCCTTTCGAAACGACTTCCAGCCAGTGTTCAATCATGGCGTTAAATCCTTTACTTGCCAGCATCGGAATCAAGTCGGGCAGGCGGACTAACTGTTCCCAACTGGTTTTCATAACAAAGTGATCCGCTCATTAGTAATTCCATTCAACCGATTCATGGCAGCCTGGATCAAAGTACTTCCTGCCTGACATTGAATATCAAGTCTGTTAAGTCCGAAATTAGAAATCTGTTCTAATATCAACAGGTCTTCCAGTTTAACATCTGAAGATTGATTCACACTATCCAGTGGGTGAATCAAGTCATCAAATACAAATTTTCGCGGAGCCCCAGGCAGGTTATATCTATTTTTTTCCCAGCGGAAATAGAGTAAAGGAGATTCTTTGGACTCCTGTAACAGGGGTTATTTTAAAATTGGAAGATAACGTCTATTAAAACCAACAAAAAGGGGCTACCTGTCACATTCGGCCAAGTCATGCAGTCTTTCGCATTCGCCAAAGTCAGTGGACAAGGGCTTATCCACAAAAACCGGGATACCGTTTTTAAGAAAGTAGCTCGCTATATCCACATGGGTTGATGTGGCACTGTGAATCATGACAACATCAAAATCCATATTCAGAAGCTGCTTATAATCTCAGCAAAAGTCATTTACCCGGTATTTCTTTGCAAGCTCACTCAGAACCTTCCTGCTTCGGGTGCAAAAAACAGGCTCAACAGAAGGAAATTCCGTAAGAATTGGCAAATATGCCTTCTGTGCAATATCTCCCAGACCGATCAAACCAATTCTCATTATTTTCTCTCTTTTCTTTAACCGCTACATTACTTCTCCCCCCTGAAAGGGGGAAGTAATGTTACTAAATAAGAGAAGAAAGACAAAAATTACAACTAGCGGACTAAAGCAAAAACCAGCTGATCTATAAACTGCTCATCTTTATAGACGTGCTTTTTCATCACGCCTTCAAGCTCAAAACCACATTTTTCCAAAACTCGACGGGAGCCCTCATTGCGAGCCTGAACATCTGCAAAAATTCGAACAAGTCCCATTTCATCAAATGCATACTGGCAAACATAGGACAGAGCACCGGTCATAATCCCTTTACCCCAGTGTTCCTCTGAAACCCAAAAGCCGATCTCTGCCCCGAAGCGATGAACATCCAGCTGAACCACAAAACCAATCTCACCAATTGCTTCACCACCAAAATCAATGGCAAACCGGGTTTTCGTCTCATGCTCTTTTACGTGTTGCACCCAAGCTCTGGCATGTTCGATCGTATAAGGATGCGGAAAAGTATCCCGAAGATTTTTCGCAATTTTAGCGTTATTACCATGCTTGGCCAAAGAGATGGCATCCCCATAAAGGAACCTTCTGAGGCAGTAACCATTACCCAGGTCTATATGCATATCATTATCCTGATAGTCAGCTATCAGGTAAAACATCGGCAAGAGCGATACAGGCTTTATTTATATATCTATAGCCCAACCATATCGTTTAAAACGCCTAGCAATATCCAATCAAGCTGAAGTGTTAAGATTATCTATTCCATTTAGCAGGCTTGATTTTTTTAATTAAGGAAGAAAAGATGAAAGCCCCAAACACCTTTGGTGTGGAATTATAATACTCAAACAGAACTTTTCCTTTAAAACATACCAGGTAGATTTATTCTTTTTTTAAATTAAAAAAAAAATCAAATTTCATTTAACAGAAAACCTTTAAACAAAAAACCATTTTTATAGGATATAACCATGTGCGATATTACTAAACACATGATTTTAAATGTTTATATTAGATGGCAATAATACCATTAGCAGTATTATTGCCATCTGATTCGCTAATTATTTTTTACAAACGACTTCCCTACCCTGTACCCATACTCTTGTGATGTTCTGCCTGTTAGTGGTCGATATAATTTTTTCCAGAATATCCGAAGCGCTATCCAACGCTTGCCATATTTTCAAATCACAGTCCTGAATATTGGCATCTACCAGAACCGCGTCAAAACTGAAACCTCTTCGAAACACCCCTATATTCTTATCAAGTGCTTTTCCACCGCCGGTTGTCGCCATCCAGAATGCTTCAAGGAATGAAATTCTCGTCTTAGCTTCTCCTCGCTCACCTGCTGCCAGTTTTGTCGAGGTGCCCTCTTCCCTGACCCGGGAGTGAGTGACCGCATCAAAGCAAGACCGCAACATTGAAGGTGTCACACTGGCCGCCACATCGCTGCCCAAACCGCAGTGTAATCCTCTGTTGAGCAGTTCTCGAGTTTCCATAGCTGCATTGGCAAAGTACATATTCGACAAAGGACAGTGAGCAATACTGGCACCATAATCCTGTATTTTGACAACATCCTGCTCAGTCAGAAAAATCGAGTGAGCAAGAATGGTTTTTCTACCCAGCAAGCCAGTTTTTTCATAAACAGAAATATCCGTTTCACCGTATTTTTGCTGGCTATACTCTCTCGCCCAGTCACTTTCGGAGCAGTGAGTCTGCACGTAACAGTCATTATTGGTGGCAAACTGTCCTAACTCTTTGAGAAGACCTTCTGTGCAGCTGGGTATAAATCGTGGCGTAACCACGGATGAAATCAATCCATGATTGCCCGACATCGTTGAAACATACTGATGAAACGCTTCGGTTTCATAGAGGCTCTTTTCAACGCTCTGGCGATAGTAACCAGGGCACTGCTCAACGTCATCCATACAGACTTTACCAACAAAAGCCCGCTGTCCTTTTTCCAGGCAGGTATCTGCAAGCACCCTCGTTGGCTCAAGATGAATACTGGAGAAATAAACGGCGCTGGTTGTACCGCTACTTAAGGTGGACTGGACCAGATCATCATAAACACGTTTGGCAAACTCCAGATCCTGATATTTAGCTTCCAGTGGAAATGTATAATTCGCCAGCCAGTTATACAGGGGAAGATCCAGCCCTTTACCCATTTGAGGCCACTGTGGGGCATGGCAATGCAAATCGATCAACCCCGGTATAAGGTATTGCTTCTCCTTTAACATGACCAGACGGTTTTCTCTCTCAAGCACCTCCATAATATCACTGACGGCATATTCATCAGGCTTTAGAAGAGAATCAATCTCACCGTCAGTATTGATGGTAATCAGCACATTCTCTAGAAATTCAAACTCTCCAAGAACCGGGCAATGAAAAGCATTTCCCAATATGCCGAAAAGAATATCATCGTGATTCATTACTAAACCTATGGGCCAATTAGATTCGAAGGAAGCCATATAAAAAATGAGCGTGATTCATAAAGAAACCACGCCCATTCCATTAATCAACAATAAGTAGCTGGCCATATGGAATCGAATATTTCCGGGTGAGTGGACAATTACTATGCAAGGCACAACGGCGGGAGCATAGCCGTAGCTATGTGACCAAAGTTGTAACGCTGAAGAGTTATTAACCACTTACTCAGAAAGCATGATGCCATAAAGCTGGTTACTTACACATCACATAGAGATCAGGATTTTGCATCCATTTGATCAACGGTATCCAACGCCAGAGTGATCATATCATTCAGAGTCGTACGACGCTCATCCGCTCCCAGAGCCTCATGGCGCAGAATATGATCAGTGACGGTGCAAATAGTCAATGCTTTGGCTCCCAGTGCTGCAGCAACACCATAAAGTGCAGCCGCTTCCATCTCAACACCTAGAATTCCATGGCTGGCCATCAGTGGATACAGGTCCTCATCCGGGCGGTAGAACAGGTCAGAAGAAAACAGGTTGCCCACTTTAACCGATAAACCTTTCTGTTCTGCTTGCTCAACCGCTGTACGCAGAAGAGAGAAGTCAGCCAACGCAGCAAAGTCATGATCCCTTAAGCGGATACGGTTGACTTTGGAGTCAGTGCTGGCTCCCATGCCAATGACCAGATCCATCAATTTTACATCGTCATGTATTGCACCACAGCTGCCGATACGGATCAGGTTTTTCACTGCATAAACAGTAATCAGCTCATGAAAATAAATAGAGGCAGATGGTATACCCATGCCATGTCCCATGACAGACACCGGTTTGCCTTTAAAGGTTCCGGTAAAACCCAGCATACCTCTGACGTTGGTCACTTCTCTGGCATCATCCAGATAGTTTTCAGCAATAAACTTGGCTCGAAGCGGGTCCCCTGGCATCAGAATAGTTTCTGCAAAATCGCCTGGCTTCGCATTAATGTGTGCAGTACTCACGGATTCAAACTCCAACAATACAACGGTCTTTATCTGGGCTAAAAATCTGCCGGTATCTCCCCCTAAGGCCATAGACACGACAGATTGCTATTATTGATTAACTGCCAAGTCCGATCAGCAACCCGGCAATCGTGCCGCTCATCAAGTTGGCAAGTACCGACGCCAGCAGTGTTTTCATTGCCAGCGCATTCATCTCTTTTCTGCGGCCAGGAACAAGGCCACCCAGACCACCCACCACCATGGCAACGGAGCCAATATTGGCAAAGCCACAGAGTGCAAAAGTAACAATGGCTTGAGTCTTGGGAGAGAGTTCTGCTGCAGCCTTCACAAAGTCGATATAGGCAACAAACTCATTAATAATGATTTTCTGGCCAATAAAAGAGGCTGCCTGAGTGGCTTCACTCCAGGGCACCCCCATAACAAAGGCCAGAGGTGACAAGAGATAGCCCAGAATGCTCTGCACCGTAATGCCGTCAAAACCAATCAAGCCACCCAGCGCACCAACAATACCGTTGACCAGAGCCACCATGGCAACAAATGAGATCAACAACGCCGTCACACAGGCGACCTGCTGCAGACCAACCATGGAGCCTTGGGTAATAGCATCCAGAATGGATTCAGGCTTCTCATCAGACTGGTCGATCACATCATTGACGTTATTGGCTGGTTCAGCGGTTTCCGGGCAAATCAGCTTCGCAAACAATAACCCTGCCGGAGCCGTCATAAAGCAGGCGGTCAGAATATATTTGATATCGATGCCCAGGTTGATGTAACCGATCATGGTACCGCCCGCTACGGAAGCAAGCCCCCCCGTCATCACCGCAAATAGCTCAGAGCGGGTCATGCCCTGAACAAAAGGTCTAACCATGGAGGGTGCTTCAATAGGGCCCACAAAAATATTTGCCGTTGCTGAGAGAGATTCTGCCCGGCTGGTACCAAGAAGCTTATGCAGTACACCGCCAATTACGTTAATGACCGCCTGCATAATGTTTAAATAATAAAGAACTGAGATTAACGCACTGATAAAAACAACGACAAACAGGACATTAATTACAAAAACAAAACCGACTTCAAATCTGGCCAGATCACCAAAAACAAAAGCCAGGCCATCATTGGCAAAGTTAATAACACTTTGCACACCACTGGACGCAACTTGTAATACTGTCTGACCTGCGGGGACATACATAACAAATGCACCGAACGCAATTTGAATAAGTAATGCACCCAGAACAGTCCGTACATTTATCGCTTTTCGATTTTCCGAAAAAAGTATCGCAATCCCGATAAGCATTGCCATACCAAACAGGCTCATGAAGATACCCATGAGTGCCCCCTAACAATAAACAAGAAAAATGATGCCCACAGTTTTCAATGAAAACCGCTCAAGAAATAAGGCTGGCCTTAATTACCCCTATCTTTATTCAACAGAGGCTTCGTAAAAAAGGACAATTGTCCTGTTGAATACATTTTTTGTTAAATTTTGATCATTTTTTGATTCATGTCTGTATTTCTGAAAAAGCCTGCTCAGGATTAATAAGTTTGAAACTATTTCCATGCTTCTCCAGCACACCTTCATCGATAAGACTCTTTAAAACTCTCCGGTACGCTCGGGAAGAGGTTCCCAAACTCTCAGCCTCAATGTCCTGACCAACCATAAAAGCACCGTGATCGGCCGCATCTGACAGGTCAACCAGTCTTTTAAGCGCATTGAATCGAAGGCCATAGAGAATATTCTCCATCGCTCTGGTCACCGTCGTGTGATATCGGTTTGACATCAGTGCGAGAAAATCCAGAGCAAGATCGGGCATTTTTACCAAAGCACCCAAAACTTTCTCTCGGGTAAGCTGATAACCAACAACGGGATTAACGGCAACAACACTGAGCATATGGGTTCCTGAGCCGCTGAATAGTTCCATTTCCCCCAAGACTCCGAAATAATCCTCTTCCTGACCGAGGGTATACTTTCTTCCGGATGCTGAGACATACTGCACCTTAATATCAGCACCCGAAACAACGACCAGAGCATTGGCCTCCCCCCCCTGAAAGCAGATGACCTGACCCGCAGCATATCGAACCGGCCTTCCTCCAGGTACTGTCAATAAACGATGATATATTTTTGTATCAAAATCCCGGAGCACACCGCCTCCCAAAAAAGATAAATAGCTCTATTCTTTCTGCTCAGTATTGAATTCAGCTTCCTTAGAGAGCTATTCAGGGGTGATAGTGGAGCTCGTAAACAAGAAAGAAAAAACTAGTATGAAAATCGGAATCTAAAGAGGTATGCCAGCATTATGCCAGCAGGTCATTAGTTCGCTAGCGGTAATGAACGCAGCAATATCGACATTTATGAAAACATGCCGTGGAAATAGATTGCTACCGGATACAGTATTAAGTAGTTAACCACATGAAATCATATTTTCTGGCTAAGTAGATAGTCATCCTGCGGTGTTACAACTCCGGTCACATAGCTATGGCTATGCTCCCTATGTTGTGCCTTGCATTGTAACTATCCACTCAGCCAGAAATATTCGCCTCGATATAATCAGCTACTTAAGTAAAAATCAAAACTAGGCCCAATAAACTGAGATCTGTATTTTCTCAGTGAAGGAATTACCCTTTGATCAACAGAGAATAATATTCTGGATAAAAGACAATAATTGGATGAGAGTTTTAACGGCTGCCTATAGCAGCCTCTATGTAAGGATTCACATAAAATAAGCCAGCAATTTTCAACTCGTTTCCAGCTTTTTATAAAGAGCCCCCAGCACATCCCACTTATGCATTGTCCACTCTGGCGAAAGAAGATACTGTCGCTCGCCTGACCCCGTCAGCCTGTGAAACAATAATCCTTCTGGTGACCGTAAAATCATTTTTGCCAGCACATCCGTATAAGATTCCATTGTTAACTCACGAACCTCTCCCTTACGCCACTGTCGAGCCATTTGAGTGCCTTTAACAATGTGGAGCGGGTGTATTTTAATGGCATCAACCCCAAGTTCAATGACACGGTCAAAGCTTACCAGCGAATCCTCAGGCTCTTCTCCAGGCAGCCCTACAATCAGATGAGTACACAGCTTAAGACCATATTTTTTTGCCCTGATTACAGCATCCTCATAATCGCTATAGCTATGACCACGGTTGATCTGTTCAAGGGTGTGATCAAAGCTTGACTGAAGGCCCAGCTCCAGCCAAACCTCATAACCTTGATCCTGATAGCCTGACAGCAGTTTAAGAACCGGATCCGGCACACAGTCAGGGCGCGTACCAACAGCAAGACCTATCACACCAGGCTGGGCCAGCGCCTCATCATAATAGCGCTTGAGATCTTCAAGAGAACCATAGGTATTACTGTAGGACTGAAAGTAGGCAATGAATTTTTTGGCCCCGGTACGGGCCCCAACCTTTTCCTGAGCCTGCCGGATCTGTTCAGAAATATCACCGGCTTTCGTACTGCCTGGACTGAAAGAGGCATTATTACAAAATGTACAGCCACCAATACCTTTACTGCCGTCTCGGTTTGGACAGGTAAATGATGCATTCACCGAAACTTTGTGCACTTTTTCCCCGTACTTCTGCCGAAGATAACGGCCAAAAGTATTCACGAAGCGGGTCATGTCCATAGAGAGTCATTTCATAATAAAAAATCGCTACAACATACCGGCTGTCTGTATGTTCGCCTATAGGGAATTCAACGCATGACCTAATGGCCAATGCTTAATCGAATGCTCTCATATTAGAGTCTGTTGACAAGGTTCCAAAACCAGCGGGGCGCGTAGCCTGGTTCGTAAAGCCGCATTCCATAAGGCGAACTGGAGCTTTAGTGGCTCTACATTGAAACCAGATCAGCGAAGCTGGAAAGCGGCTTTACAAACCACCCAACGGGCTTAAGCCAAAATGCTTTTGCCGTTGTTGCAAGAACTTGAAAGGCGCCAGTATTCCTGCACTCTTGCGCCTGGTCAGAAGCATTCTGGCTTGAACTGAGAAAGGAATCTTATGTCAGGGTTGAAGAAGTCAGGTGGAGTGATTAGACGAGGAAGGACTTCCATGATCAAGTCATACTCTTCAGTATAAATTAATGATTTTCCCATAAGGATATTAACACCTGAAATGGCTATTCAGGGTGTTTTTTCATTTTTTCAAGGGCTTCCTGCACCACAGCACGAGCTTCATCCTGACAGGCCTGCATGGCATCTGAATCATCGGGTGCCACACGCCACTCAATAATTCTCTTGGCCAGTTTTCTGGCCATTACTCCAACCAAATCATCCAGATATGTTTCATCAAACATCGCTAAGGGCATAAACCTTAAATGCACTAATAACTGCTCAGGTTTATCTGGTTCTTTCATATGTATGGCAAAATCGCCGGCGTCAGATGTGCTTTGGCTGATCGTTAACGTAAAATGCTCACCGCTCATAGTTATCTCCCGGCTGTACTAGATTCAGTTGTCGGCGGTATGGCAGGTGGCTTTATGATCAGCAGACCAGCAGTCAGCTCGTTGAACCAAATAGCGATCATAAAGTAAAAACAAGGACATCTATCTTTATATAATCCCTATTCATAATCTAGACTGAGCATTAGAAGGGTTGAAATCATTAGCGAACAATGCCGCCAGAAAAGGCGACATTCTGATAATTTACAAGAAACCAGCTTACACTGGGCAATGGAGAGCCTGAACATGTCACTCATTACCAACAAGGATGTTGAGAGCCTACCCTCTGATAACTCAGGCCAGGTAGGTAATGTCAAACCGGTAGACCGTATTGATCCGATGCAATCTCAGGCCTTTTCTGATCTTGTGCAAAACAAGGAAGAAAACAAGCTTGCAGAAAGCACTTCAGAAAATGGAGAAATTACACCGGAAGAGCTCCAGAAGCAGATTCGTGAAAATCTGTTTAAAAATGGCTTCAATAAAGCGCTTGAAAAGGCTAAAGAAATAGCTAAGGAACTCAGAGAGGGATAACATTCTGGCTTGTTGTCATTTATTTGACAAATGACAGACTCCCTCTCATTTTTATTGCTTCTTAATCTAATTAAGAGCTTTCAATATAATTATAATTAAACGATATGAATGGTCTCTGTGGGTACTTACCCTACAGGTAATGTCAGTGCAGTACAGGGATGTGGCCAGCATGTCAGTTCAGTATTCCAACATTATACCTCTTAGCCGAAGTGGTGATGACACCCCCCCGCAACGCTCTCTTTTTTCTGAACTAAATCAACTGGTTCAAGCGATCATTTATCCTGAGGCCGAAAAACTGATCCCTGCTTTATCTTCTCAACTGGAAGCTCACTTGGAAGAAATCAACAATGACCAGGACATAATGCGCTGGGTAGATATCAAGAACCGTCTAAAGAAATCCGAATCATCCATCCAAAAGTGCTTTATCAACAATTTGACCAATATCGATAATGAACAATCAAAGCAAAATGAGGGTACGTTGACGCTTGAGCTACTGGACAATGCCGAGCTTGACCATAAACTTCTCTGGTTTTCTGCAACAAAACATTTTGAGAGCAGTAATAATTCAGAGCGTATTTGCCGAATCAAACTCTGTCTTGAGTCTAAGTACCCTCTGCATGAAGGTACTTATCCGGCCATGCCAGAGCGGATATGTGAAAGCTTCTCTTCCGCTATTGAAAGCCTGCACCCAGACCATGATATTGAACAACAGCTATTCGTCTGGTTTGCCTGTCACTTGAAAAAACCAGCTGATGAGCTTTGGCTAAAAGTCGATCAACTACTCATTGATAAAGGGTTGAAACCCAAGCAGCTATCTCCACCGGAAATATTGGAGAGAAACAGCAGTTCAAGCACTGATCAAAAGCTTATGTCTATTCCCCAATCCTACAAATCAAGACAGCCAGCCGTACATCAAGATCCCTATCCTGAAATGGAGAGCCCACAATTTCTGGATGCCTTTGCTGACAAGTTGGTATCCCGATTAGAAGACATGCTGGCAGAAGATGAGCTCATCCCAGAGGCCAAGGCCAACAGGGTGAGGGCTATTGATCTGGCCAATGTCCTCAGTACACTTCAGCTGGAGATTCTTGAGCAGCAGATTTCAATAAGAAACCTTCACAACTCCGTTATAGGTGCTATGGAAATACAGGGCGTGAGCTCAAAGCTTTCACGTCACCACGAAGATCTGATCAATATGATTGGCTGGTTATTTGAGTACATACTGGAAGATCATAACCTGCCTGATGAAATCAAAAAAACGATTGCTCTTTTACAGATTCCGATCTTAAAGCAAGCCATTTTGGATGATGCATTTTTAACTGACCAGGAACATCCCGCACGCCTCTTGTTAAACACCTTGACCTCTGCCGGGATGCAGTACTGCAAAGACCTAAAACTAAGTAGCCATGTGCTGATGCTGATTGAACACACTGTTCGAACAATCGTCTCTGATCACAGTGAAAACCCAGATATATTCCAGGATTGCCTAGATGGGTTCCAATACAATCTGAATATTATCCTGCAACCTGAGCATGATGATTCAAAAAATCAAAAACACCCAATTGAAAGTAATGAACAGCCATTAGAAATCCTGGATCAAGATCAAGAGAATACCATTGATTTCCAAGCTGAAATAATGCCGAAAGAAGGAACTGAACTCGAAGAAGAGATCATTCTCTCCTCTGTTAAACCAGATATAAGTCCACAGGAAATATCACTTTCAGAAGTCAACATAGAGATGGATAAAGATCGCCTGGAACTCGAACTGACCGTGGACAAATCAAATGAAATAACTGGTGAGCAACAAGATTACCACTCCACATTTGAACCCATCATTATTGACGAATTGCATCCGGGCCAATGGGTTGAATTCATTGGCGAAGGTGATTCTCACCGCCTCCGCTGCAAGCTCGCGCGGCTCAGTAAGGACCGGCATCGCTACATTTTTGTAAACCGCTCAGGAATGCGGGTCGCGGAGCGATCCGGAAGTGACCTCAGGAAAGGAATTGAGAATGGTTCAGTCCGGATCATGGAAGAGAACCCCATTTTTGATCGTGCCATTCAAGCTGTCATGGAGCGATTCAAAAAGCATTGATTAAAGCCCTCAGTTTTAATGGCGACTAACTATTTTATTAAACATCTGTACGGAAGGCTTTATGTTAAATCTGGAAAATTTAAATCAAGTTGTTGATGGTGACGAGGCACTACTGGAAGAACTGTTATCAACCTTTTTCCAGAGTACCCGGGAAGATATCCTGAATTTAAAAACAGCGGTCAATAACCGCCAGAATGTGCTTATTGTCAGTTTTGCCCATCGTATTAAAGGGGGGGCCGCTATTGTCGGAGCGGATCAATTAGCCTCACTTGCCGGAGACCTGGAGTATTCTGGGCAGCAGATTGAGTCTGAGCATTATGAACCTCTGTTTCTTAAGCTGCATGATAGTTTCAAACGTATTGAAGCCCACTACCCCAATTTATGAGAGCGGTTCACTGGTTAGACTGAATAGTCGATACCCAACCACAACAGCAAACGCCATGAAGGGAGACTCAAAAACACCACCAAATACCTGCAAAAGCATATCATTCTGGCTCGTCAATAAATAACCAATCAGGGTTTGAGAAGACAGCAGAATGATCAGCAGAAATACAAAGGGTAGAAACAACAAAGACCAACTCCCCTTCGTCTGGTTAAAACTGGCTCTGATAGCTTCCATTGGTTGTTCTTTTTTCAGGGCAACCCGATATTCCACAAACATCAGTTTATACAACAGATAAAAACCTGGTATCAGATAGAGACTCAACCCAAGCGTAACCATCACAAACACTAACAGATAACTGGTAGCCAACGGAAAATAGATGCCTGTTGATTTCATTAAACTGTCGTAAATACTTAACTTCCCTCCCTGATCACGACTCTCAATAAAGAAAATAGCAGCCCCTGTGGCAAGAGGCTCAATCAATACGGAGGTAAGCAGGTCAACAAACCCACCACTCAGGTCTCCAGTGGTTGCAAAAGACTGATGAAGGTAGAAGCCAATAATTTCAGACGGAACAGCTGCCAACAGGAACAAGGCTGTCAAACTCAATCCATAACAAGAAAAAAAGCGTAACGATTGAACAATAGATGCCATTCAAATTTCACCAGATTAGTTAACTCACCAGGGAATCACTGAACCATCATAATTGATAAACCGGCCGCTGTTTTTCAAAGAAAGTTGCTCAATGACTTTTCGAATACCCCGGATGGAGGTCTCAGTATCTATCAGGGCATTAGCTCCACCCATATCTGTCTGCACCCAGCCCGGGTGCAAAATGCCTACGCTGATCCCCTTCTCAGCAAGGTCAATGGCCAGACTTTTACATACAGCATTCAGTGCAGCTTTAGCAGAACGGTAGATATAGCTGCCTCCTTTCTGATTATCTCCCATACTCCCCATTTTGCTGGACATCATGATGATTTTCTTATCATGACTCTGGGCTACTTTTTCGACCAATGCCTGCGTAACCATCATCGGAGCCACAGTATCAACCCTGAGAACCTCCATCCATGGGTCTACAGTCACTTCATCATAAGATAGCCCGGAGGGACCGTAAATACCGGCATTATTGACCAGGATATCAATAGGCTCTTCAATGACATATTGCAGATTATGAATCATTCCGGGTTGGGTAATATCAAGAGGCACCAACTCAAACTGATAGCCCGCATTGCGTTTTAGCTCCAGAAGTTGCTGTGACTGCTCCGGCAACCGGCAGCAACCATACACTTTAGCCCCCTCTGAAAGGTATTGACGACAAAGCTCAAGTCCAAGTCCCCGGCTCACACCAGTCACCACAACTACCTTCTGCATATGACCTCCAGTGGTATAGAAAAAGATTCTTTATAGAACTTACAACAAAATGGCCGATATTTAACCTTATAACAATATCCGTTCAATACAAGATAAGCAGCCACCTTACTTTATGGCAAAATGGATGTATTACAACGTTACCACGGACAGGTACGTACCATGGCAAAAGACATATCCCGGACAACCATTCAGCCTACCCAGACTTCTCTGTCAGAAGAGTCTGGCATAAAGGCTAAAGCAAAAGGTAAGTTCAGGACCAAAGAGGCTCAAATTGCTGATTCACAGGTATACCATCACAAATCAGCAAAAAGCACTGAAGGCCAGAGGCTAAGCAATCGACAAGTTACCCCTCATAATCTGGATATTATTGTACAACTTGCTGAAAGGAGTGAATGGTCAGGACTCTCTTCAGCAATTCAGCAGCATTGCGATAGTCTTGTAAAACTGGACCAAACCCTATCCTTACTAGAAAAGCACAGCATTGACCTACCTGAAGATGCTCAACATACTATTGGTCACCACTTCGTTAAGCTCTATGTACTGGAAAAACTACCGGAACTCACGAAGGAACTACTGTAATGAATCTTGGGAAGATTGATAGTCTCAGTTTAATAATTCAACAAGCAGACGAACATGACAGTCTTCTTGGAGTCATGTCCAGAGTAGCTGTGGATACATTTATTCAGAAGCACTCTCTGACCAAAATTAATCGTAATCAGCTGGTCGACAAGATCACTCAAAATATCCACGACCAGATTGCAGCATTGATCTACGAGCAGGAAGAACACATTAAAAAGACTAAGTCCACACTTGAGCAGGAAGTTAACTGCTCCAGAAATCAGAGAAGAATCGAACAAAAATATCTACAGGAAAGAATTAAATCCCCTGAAAGTTCATCTTAACTCAAAGCAAATAAAAAGGGGCTTATTCGCCCCTTTTTATTCTATCGGATTAAACCAGCAGCAAAGCAATCGTTGCCAGGCTGAGAATCAGAGTCCCACCATAACAAGCGACCTTAACACCCACTCCCGGATGAAAGCCCAGGTCATGTGAACCATGATAGATACGGTGAATACAGGCCCAGTAAGAAGGCACCAGTGCCACCATCAGGGCCAGCTTGCCAATCCAGCTTTCCAGAAAGAATGCAGACATCCGCTCATAGGAAAGCGCTTCCGCCGGAATAATATCCAGGGGCACACCCAATCCAACCACAAAAATAATGGCCGGAAAGAAAAAGGCGATGGTGGTACCACCCGCACCGAACAGACTCCATAACAGAGGTTCAATATGACGCTTATTACTCATCTTCCCTCTCCCTTAAAGTCCAAACACAGAAGCTGCCAGGATAACCGCTGAACAAACAGCCAAACCGGCGTACATCAGCTTGTTAACCACATGATCCTTGACCATCTTACGGATCAGCTGAGGCAGAACCCGTGGCGTCATCTCAAAGTAAGTCACAGCGTGATAGATGGTCAGACCCAGAGTCACCACAGTGAACAGAATCATCAGAGGGTTAGCCTGTAAAACCAGCCAGCTGTTCCAGGCTGCTTCACCTCGCACCAGTTGCACCAGTCCTGCAAACAGGTTCAGTGCATAAAGACCGTCAACGAGACAGGAAGACTCCCGAATCATGTAATTGCGGTAATAAGGGTGATCCATATACCAGGTACGCTTCATGGGGCGCACATAGGGACGACGACTCATCACTTGTCTCCTTTACGTGGCATCAGGAAAGAGAGCGCCCAGTCCTGGGAACCCTGCAATTTATTCTGATTAATGGCAGCAGCCGGATCGACGTTCTTCGGGCAAACCTCAGAGCAGTAGCCTACAAAGGTACAGGACCAGACACCATTCTTGCCTTGAATCACTTCAGTACGCTGCTCATAGCCATCATCACGGCTATCCAGGTTGTAACGGTGACCCAGTGCAATTACTGCAGGTCCGGTAAACAGAGGGTTCAAGCCCATCTGCGGACACGCGGAGTAGCAGAGCATGCAGTTAATGCACATGGAGAACTGCTTGTACAGTCCAAGTTGAGCCGGTGTCTGCTTATTCACACCTTCTTCAACCGGCTTCTCCATCGCATTGATGATGTAGGGCTTCACGGACTCCAGTTTTTTGATGAAGTCTTCAGAGTCAATCACCAGGTCCTTCTCAATCGGGAAGTTAGCCAGTGGTTCAACCCGGATTGTGTTCGGATAGTAATCGCGCAGGAAGGTTTCACAACCCAGCTTCGGCGTACCGTTAATGACCATGCCACAGCTACCACACACTGCCATTCGGCAGGACCAGCGGTAAGCCAGCGTAGAATCCAGTTCATCCTTGATGTGCTCAAGGGCATCCAGCATGGACCAGGCTTCGACATAAGGAATGGTAAAGGTGCCAAAGGTTGGCTTGTCATCGGTTTCCGGGTTGTAACGCAGAATCTCGATGGTTATGGTTTTATCACTCATGGCAGCCCCCTTACTTCCCTTCACCATTTTTCTCAGCCGCCGCGCCATACACACGCTCTTCTGGCTGGAAGCGGGTTACATTAACGTCTTCATATTCCAGACGCGGCTTAGCATCACCATTGAAGAAAGTGATGGAGTGTTTCAGGAAGTTGACATCATCACGGGCTTCAAAGCCATCAATACGCTGATGCGCACCACGGGATTCTTTACGCTCAACACCACCAATAGCCATACACTCAGCGACCATCAGAGAACTTTGCAGTTCGAAAGCCTGCAACAATTCGGTGTTAAATACCTTGCTCTTGTCTTCTACCTTAACGTTTCTGAAACGGTCACGAAGTTCAGAGATTTTGTCCAGGCCGGCCTGCATCTCTTCGCCAACCCGGTAAATACCAAAACTGTCTTCCATGGCTTTCACCATTTCGTGACGCAGGTGAGATGCCTTTTCAGTACCGTTTGCATCGCGCAGGCTTTCAATGGCGGCCAGGTGCGCTTTCGCCTGATCCAGCAATTTGCTTTCATCAGACATGACATTCTGACTGGCAAAATCAGCAGCACTTTCACCAGCGACTTTACCGAAGACCACCGTTTCAGCCAGAGAGTTGGAGCCAAGACGGTTAGCACCGTGCATACCCACGCTGGCACATTCACCAGCAGCAAACAGACCCGCCAGATCAGTAGCACAGTTAATATCCGCTCTAACACCACCCATGGTGTAATGAACAGCAGGACGAACCGGAATTGGCTGATGAACAGGATCAACACCCAGGTAGTTTTTCGCCAGGGAACAGATCAGAGGCAGACGTTCCATCAGTTTCTGTTCACCCAGATGACGCAGATCCAGGTGAACGGCATCACCCAGCGGCGTGTCAATGGTGCGACCTTTACGCTGCTCCTGCCAGAAAGCCTGAGAAAGCTTGTCTCGTGGACCCAGCTCCATGTATTTATTCTTTGGCTGACCAACCGGTGTTTCCGGCCCCAGACCATAGTCCTGCAGATAACGATAACCATCCTTGTTCAGCAGAATACCACCTTCCCCACGACAACCTTCGGTCATGAGAACACCAGAGCCTGGCAGGCCAGTTGGGTGATACTGGACAAATTCCATGTCGCGCAGAGGCGCACCCGCACGCAGAGCCATGGCATGACCGTCGCCGGTTACAATGGCACCATTGGTGTTAAAACGGAAAATACGACCAGAGCCGCCTGTCGCCAGTACTACAGATTTCGCCAGAAATACTTTAGGTTCACCAGTTTTCACTTCGATCGCTACAACACCCTGAGCACGACCGTCTTCCATAATCAGATCAGTGGCGAAATACTCGTCGTAACGCTCAATTGATGGGTACTGAGTGGATGTCTGGAAGAGTGTATGGAGCATATGGAAGCCAGACTTGTCTGCAGCAAACCAGGTACGCTCTATTTTCATACCACCAAAGGCACGAACATTCACGTCGCCATCCGGCTTACGGTTCCATGGGCAACCCCAGTGCTCCAGCTGGATCATTTCTTCTGTGGCATGGGACACAAAATAGTCCACCACATCCTGATCACATAACCAGTCACCACCGGCAACCGTGTCAACAAAATGATTTTCCAGAGAGTCATGATCCTGAACCACCCCGGCAGAACCACCTTCAGCCGCAACGGTATGACTTCTCATGGGATACACTTTGGAAATCAGTGCTACCTTTAGCTCAGGATTTTTTTCTGCAACGGCAATCGCAGCCCGAAGACCGGCACCTCCGGCACCGACAATGGCTACATCAGCCTTTATGACCTGCATACGCAAACCTCTACCACCATTCACCACTATCCCAAACAGGGATAGCCAGAGAACTGGCTAAATCGAATAATTAGAGAAGGGTTAAAAATCTAGGACAGGAGTTTACATAACCCCAAAATCAATGCCATTGACATAGAACAAAAATAAATCAATGCTTCGGAAAAACCATATTTTATATATGGATATATAGGAGTAATCACTATAAACAACAGCAATCATTTTGCGGTAGACAGGTATACTTTTTAAACCTCAAACAACTTCGCCCCACTCACCAAGATTACGTAAAAAAACCTATAGCCTGGAGATAAGCTGAGACAGGATGACAATACAACCAAATAAAAAGCATAGAGACATCAAAACAACTCCACCTGGAGCCCGGAATGAATTTTTGTATTCTTTATTTTTCCTGAGCACATAAACCATTGCGGTAGGTAGCAGTATTGCCAGTATTGCCAAGGCAATTGCTGCATAACCTAACGCTGCAACAAAACCATCCGGAAACATAATGGCAAAAATTACTGGAGGAATAAAAGTCACAAGAGCGGTTTGTAATCGATGAATACGGGTATCTGCACGCAGCAGTAAATTGGCAAGATAGTCAAACAAACCCAGGGCAACCCCCAGTACCGAAGTTAAAAGAGCCAAGTCAGAAAACAGATACAAGATAGTATGCATGTCATCATCTCGGCTTAATGCAGAGATTAAATGGGCGGTTGCTCCAGAAGACTGGCTGACCTGCAGTAATGTTGTTTCTGGTAGAATCCCCATTACCGCAATCAACCACAGCGTATAGACCGTTAATGGGATCAACGTAGCCAGTAAAAAAATAAGAGGAATATGTGCCAGCTGCTTTCTCTGATAAATGATGATACTGGGTATACCGCCATGGTAACCAAATGAAGTAAATATCACAGGTAACGCTGCCATCAGTGAGAAATACCCGACATTTGTCGAATGAGTCATACTCTCATAACGTACCGATGGTGCCAGAGAAATCAGTGCAAGAATAAAAGTGATAATCATCAAACTGAAGAAAATTCTGTTGATGAGGTCCACTGCCCGGGTACTGTAATAGACAAACGCACCAGCAATTAGAGCAAACAGAATCACACACAATTGAGAAGGTGCCCCTGGAACAGCAACCTGAACATACTGTACCAGTAACGATCCTCCTCCAGAGAAATAAGCGGACATCAGCGCATAAAAAAGACCAAGAGGCGCAATAGCCGAGAGAACTTTACCAATACGTCCCAGCGTTCTGCTCGCCATAGTGTACAAATTACAACCAGGTTTAATGGCTACATTTGCCTCAAAAGCATATAGGGCAGAAATTACGGCGAAGAATGCTGTCACCAGAAAAAGAATGATTACTGGTATCAGTCCAGTACTCGCTGATACCAATGGCAATGCCAGCATACCTGCCCCTATTGCCGTTCCAGCCAAAATTAAAGCACTTCCAATTACGGTGGAACGACTTGGTTCAGACATAAGCGAGCACCTTCACTGATTATAAGTTTCAGTGATAAAGATAGAGGAGTTTAGCAAAGATGCTTGCCTATTTATGTCCTGTTGGACAAAGCCTGTCTGAATTGCAGGTAAATCCTGATTATTCCAAAAAGGAATATAATAAAAGTCAGTACGCTAATTAATAGCCAGAGTTCATCACGGTGCCTTATTGGCCACTTCAGCTTCACGGGTACGGGCAGCTATGGACTTGAGACTGTCAAACCGCTTCTGTAATGCCAGCAACTGAACGTCAACACTGGCATCAACAACCCCAATTTCACTTTCCATAATGCAGTCGCCAACCGCAAGTCGTGGGTCGGCAACAAGGTCAATGAAACCAACCCCTTTATAGTCTGCCAGTATCATATTCAGACGTTCCTGCACGGCACTGTATTGTGCAGGCGGTATACGAATGGTTACGTGCTTCTCATTTCTGACATGCTGAAGGGCATTCTTGACCAGACTGATAGCAAGATCTTCCTGGTTAAACTCACCTATGATCTTTTTAACACCGGACAACAGAATGTTCGCAAGCGTATCTTCAATATCGGAGAGATAGTTGATGGTTCTACTGACAACTTTCAACATATGATCAGTCTGTTCAGCCTTACTTTCAGCCATACCATCCTGATACCCCCGCTTCTTTTCACTCTCATAAGCCTTGCGGGCGTCCTCAGCAATACCCGCAGCCTGCTGCTGGGCAGTCTTAATAATTTCCTGTGCCTCAAGATAGACAATGTAGTCATCAGCCTTGAGAACTTTGCAGGTTGGATCCAGCTCAAGCCGGACATTATTCAGGATAACAGGTGCCGCCACTGTCCATTCACCTCTTTATGCGTTTTTACCAGTAACTTCACACATTGAGCTTTACTCAGCCCCCCCGCATCCGGGAAGCTCAATGTCTTTTTCCAGCTGCTGGGCATTTTTAAAATCAATCGTTGTCGAAAAGCACCGGGTAAGTCAGAAAAGGCCATGGAAATAACCTGCTGGCCAGTGGTTTCCAGGTACGCTTTGAAGCGGTCCAGGTGCTTCCAGTCAATGAGCAAACTGGGGACGGATTTTTCCGAAGCTCTGCTGATAAACTGTGCTTTTTTCACTGCAAAGCGATAAGCTTCTTCCCCTAGGCACTTTTGCAAAGCCACACGCTCATCACGACGAATGACTGACCGGACAGTTCCCTCGTTCAGAATCAGTCCCAGGTAAAAGGCCAGACGCTCAATTTCTTTGGCACTCGCAAAAGCCACCCTTTTATCCAAACGGCCAAAATCATAATCAAACTCATTCGCGATGCCAAACTTGTTCAGCAAATAGCTGGATATATTAAACTGTGCCGGCACACTGGACTGAAGCCCTTTAAGTAACCTGAAATGCTCATCCGTTTTCAGCCAGCTCATGTGCACATAACGAATAGGAAATAAGTTGAACTCAACCATATGATTGAACAGAGTTGTTCCATTGTATTCCTGAAAAACATTGTTACTGTTCATTGCTCATTTCACTCTAACCACATTCATTCTCAACAAGCACCTGTATCGTTTCACTGCACACAGAGCCTTAAGAAAATCACTCTAGTGCTAACTATCAGTAGATTTTTTCTTCTTCTTCTTTTTCTTCTGTTCCATCATCCAGAAGAAGTAGCCACAGGCACCAAGCGCTAAAACCAGCAAGAGAATCAAAGAGTAGACAACAATTCGAATAACCCCTGCGGAGTTGGGAGTAACATCAACAAATAACACAGTTTCTGTTGATGGCTTGGCAAAACTGCCCGAATTCAAGCGTGTGGCCGGGAACAATGAAACTGTGATTTTTTCCAGGGAAAGCCCCTCAATACTGTTAGCTACCAGGGTTTTAACTTTCGGAATCAAGCCGGCAAGCTCCAGCTCGGGGGTATACTTGATAAATATAGAAGCCGATGACGGGTAGTTAACATCGGTAAGACTGTCCTGCTCCTGTGGTAATACAACATGTACCCTGGCCACTATCACCCCATCAATCATTGACAAGGTTGAGGACAGCTCCTGAGACATTGAGTATGTATATCGAGCTCGTTCTTCCGTTGGCGATGAGATCAGCCCGTCTTTAGGAAAAATATCACCTATTGATGAATACTTTTCTTTTGGAAAACCCAGACTGTTCAATACCTTAACAGATCTTGAAACATCACTCCCGTCAACCATGATGGTGACTATCTTATCTTTATCCACCAGTTTTTCACTGGGAATATCATTATCGATGAGAATAGCCAGCATTTCGTTGCCTTCTTTCTCATCAAGCCCGGAATAAAGCTCGACTTTACAGCCCAACAATAAAAGGCTGAAGAGACACAGCACTATATATCTAAAGCTCTGGACGAACCCATGTTTCATGACGAGCCAACCTTATGCACGTTAAAATATTTATTGCTCTTACTTTTAACGGCCAGTTGAAGAGAAAAATTATAATTTTCAGAGTATAGTTTCGAAAAATATAATTAATGAGGGAAGCTGAAAGAAAATCATCTGGTTTTTCTTCAGCTTATAGATACATCAGCATCCAGTCATATGAATCGAATATGTCTGGATACTTATGATTTATTGATTACGTATCAGTAAAGCTTAATCATCAAGCCTTAAATACCCCACCAAATACTCCATAAAAATCAATTATATATTTGATCAATTAGACAACAATCGACTCTTTAACTAAAAATGGTACACATTTAATGGTACACAAATTACCATTATTTTCATTCTCTCACTCACAAAACTATCGACAATTATTTGATTGAAAGAACACGCATCCACCATAAACCGGGACAATAATCTGTATTTTTAAAGATCGCGTCTCTTTCAATATTGAGTGAGCGTGTCTTGCCCCCCTGCCTCAGGTTTGTTGCAGCAGGAATCCAGGCTTGGTGTACCAATGATTTTGAGTAGCCCTCATCCTTCATCATAAGCTCAATTCCAGTCTGCAGGACTTATCCCAAGCGTGCTCAGCTCCTTTATAAAATATGGGTCTGCCACTCTTACGAGACCAGTTATAAAAAGCCATAGGATTTGGTACTTAAATTTACAATAAACCGGCTTCAAGGAATCAGCTCCCTGTTCCAGAACATCATTAACTGTGCGTTTCCCGGTCAGAATATTGTCGATCACCAGATATTCCATACTGACTCCAAGTCCGAGAGCCATATGCGTTTGTCAATACCAGGCAATTAATGGCAGACTATCGGACGGGGTGATTTCCCCCTCTGTTTCATCAGCCAAAGCACAGCCCTAAAGAATAACAAGGATGGCGACATGTCGGATTTCGAAGTGGGTTCGGTGATTCGTTATACAGGAGACTCTACCCACAATCTTGAGACGGGTGAGGTTGGACTGGTTTTTCACTTTTTAGAGTCAGAGGACGGGGAGGCTGAGTTATTGGTGGCTTTCTCCAATGACAGTGTTCAAGACTTCAATACGCTCGACAGTGATGACCTTGAATTCCTTTTTGTATTCGACGATTTTGAACTTATGGAGC
>OODV01000362.1 GCA_900299555.1 uncultured Endozoicomonas sp. | reverse complement strand
CGAACATTAAGCTCGAAACCCAGAGCAGCATAGACTGCTTGTAGAGTCGGTAATATAAGAGAATTGGCCAGTTCAGAAGTTACACTGGAAATGCTTTATTAATTTCAGAAATAAACTTCTCAAACGTCCGTAATACCTAAGCTCTAAAGCTGAGTATTTACTATTGAAGTTGATTTAAAGCTATTATAATAAAATGGCCATCACGTTCACTGGCACTGCAGGCTTCATTCAACTATGAGCGTATGCAGGCGGCAGGCTGGTTGTATGGACTGAATCCTGGCTTACGGAAGATTCATAAAAACGACACCGACATGAGTCGTTCAATGCAACTCCATATGGAGTTCTTTAATACACACCCATTTCTGGTGTCTTTCATTATGGGTGTGGTGCTGGCGATGGAGCGTAGTAAAGAGCGACTCTCTGTCATTCGTGCCATTAAAGTTGCCATGATGGAGCCGTTGGGTGGTGTCGGTGATGCACTGTTCTGGCTGACCCTGTTGCCAATCTGCGCGGCTCTCGGGGTATCGCTGGCCATGGAAGGCAGTATTATGGGACCGATTCTGTTCCTGCTGCTTTTTAATGTGGTTCATTGGCATTTACCATGGTGATCTTCTACTTCGTGAAGAAAGGCGTTTCTCCTCTGAAGGTTATCGGGGGGATTGTGGTAATGGGGCTTACCGGTTCTTATTTTGGCATCCTGTAAATTGCTGCGGTACATGGAGGCTACTCTAAAGGTGCCCCCATGTACTGAAACATTTAAATTGTAAACTTCTTGTTAACAATTGGGTTTAGATAGGTATCAACCAAATTTAACATCTCGAACACTTTGTAACTTTCTGTCAGGTCAGTCATTCTGTTTTCAGCTTGCAGTTTTTTCCAGAGCTTATTGATATCCGACCTTTCTTCCAATATGGCCTCTTTAGCACTAAGGGTAGAGCCATACAATTCAACATCTTTGTGAAGACGGTGAAGGTTTTTACATACAAATTTGTGCAAGTTATATACTGACTGGGCATCTCGACTTGTAAATGCTGACTGAGGCAGGGCTGCTAGGTCAGTATCTTTATCATCCTTTGGTTTTAATAAAGAGGCTGATTCTGATGATGAGCTGTGTATATCATACGAAGAGATATCTCGGGATTCTCTTCTATGACACGAAGAGTCTGGAATGAATGGTTTGGCGAGAGGGTTTAATGGCTTTGTCTGATGCCCGGGAGGTAAGGGTTTTAGAACAATATACTTGTTTTCCAAAGCGTTCATTATAGGTCACCAACATTCTCTATCGTTTTTTGTTGAGACAATAACTTTATTAAGATCGTTCCATTAAAGTGCGACATATAAAGCTTTAGTAAAAGTACACTTTGTTCCCTCAGCCTATGAGGGAACGAATGATTTGGTATTTACAAATAGTGGATAACATCCTTATTTATCCGCTGCTGGTACCACAGGTCATTTGACTTCCGCAAAATAGTACCCAGCTCCTTACCCAGTGTTTTGACAATATCCGACTCTTTACTGAACAGATTGTTCATTTGATAGGGGTCTTCACGGTTGTCAAACAGAACCCCATTGCCGTATTTATTCATGACGAAGCTGTACCGGTCGGTTCTGAGTCCTTTCTGATTGGTGTGCAGGAGAAAGGGGACTGATGAAGGCTTGTTGCCATCTGATCCTGTCAGAATATCTGACAGGTCATTGCCAGAGACAGCGGCCGGAATATCGCTGGCAAAGCCGGCGAGGCCTAACAGGGTTGGCATAAAATCCATTGAGCCCATTAGTACATCATTTACACCGGGTTTCACCCGCTGTGGGTAACGAACCATCATGGGAATGCCAATAGCCTCTTCATAAATACAGGTTTTGGCCATCAGGCCATGACTGCCCATCATGTCACCATGATCTGATGAATAGACAACAATCGTATTCTGATATTCCCCAATATCGTTCAGGGCTTTCATCAGTCGACCAAACTGGCGGTCGACACCGGAAATGCTGGAAAAATAATAGCGAACACAGTCGGTAGACAGTCCTTCACTGGAATTAGCTTCGGGACTGCCCATTTTCATGGGCAGTGGCCCATGCCGGTGGTTTGGGCGATTCAGCAGATCATACACATCAGGCACTCTGGCCGGTGAGTAATGGGCAAAATACATGTCCTCGTCAGTATCTTTCAGTTTGCTGTAAGGGTTATGGGGCAGGTTAGTGCTGACAAACAGGCAGAACGGTCGATCCTCATCCCGTTGCTGGTGCTCATTTCTCAGGTAGGAGATAGCGATATCGGTTTCGTGTTTCGTTGCCCACTGATGGGATTCATGACGTTTGCCATGGGTGTCATAGTAATGAGGGTTATCATGCTTGCTGTGGGCACCAAAGGCATACCAGAAATCAAAGCCATGGCGGTCTTCCGGCGGTGTATAGGAGTCCATACTGGTGGAAACCCGCTTTCCTTTTCTGCCTGGCTCACTCTCAACCACATATTTGCCAGGGTTTGCCGGATCGTTAGGCAATGGTTTATCCAGATGCCATTTACCAATATATCCACAGGAATAGCCTTTGTTACTGAGCACATCGCTGAGCGTTTCTACCTTTCTGAGTAAGCCCCATTCTCTGTCGGCCCGGCAATTTTGAGGCACACCATTCACATGGGGAAACAGTCCGCTAAACATCATGGCACGATGAGGGCTGCAAATAGGGGACGTGGCGATGCATTGGGATAACACCACGCTCTGCTCTGCAAATGCATCAAGGTTTGGAGTATACACAGGGTCTGACGTGCCATTCAGCAGCCCTTTGTATTTATCTTTTTGCCAGAACCCCAATGCCTGACGGCGATGCTGATCGGCAAGAAAGAAAACAATGTTGGGTGGCTTCCGCTCTTTGCTGACGGATTCTGTTGTTCTTTTGACAGCACGGGGGCTGGCGGCCAGCGCTCCAGTTGCTGTCGCTAATCCAGCCGTTGCCAGCAGTACGCCAGCTTTCAGGAATTCCCTTCGATTGGTCATAGGGTGAACCGGTAGACAATGCAATAGATGCGCAAAAGTACTCAAGGCAGAACACTCAAGCTTTGATGGTCGTCAATCTGGCTACGTTTAATCTGAAAGTTTGTATTTTGTTTATCTTTCTTGTTGCTTGCTTTTTTGTTTCGATATTTTTCGTAAGTCGATGCTCGTTGATTGGAGTCAATAAACGAAAATATTTACAAAGTAATATGAAAGTCTGTTAAAAAACATCAAGACATGGGTGAGCGCAGTAAAAAATGACCAATCGCAGAGATTTCCTTAAAAGAAGTGCTGCACTGGCTGCAGTAGCAGGTACGGCTTCCGTGTCCGGTATGCTGGCCGGCTGCAGTGGTACCAGCCAGACAGTGGCAGCTGACAATAAATCGGGAACACCTGAAAAAGAAAGCAAGCGTCCAAACATCGTCTTTTTCCTTGCTGACCAGCATCGCCGTCAGGCATTGGGGTTCTGGCGTAACCCTCAATATGCTTCTTATCTGAACGGGGCATCCGATCCGGTTCATACCCCCGTTATTGACCAGTTTGCCCAGCAGAGTCTGGTGCTTTCCCAGTGCTGTTCATCCACTCCGGTCTGCAGTCCGCATCGAGGTATGCTGTTCAGTGGTATGTTCCCACACTCAAATGGTGTGCCATGGAACTGCCGGGTAGACCGTGACTGGGGATTGATTCGCGATACTGAATCACTGGCAAAAGTGCTGGGTAAAAATAGTTACTCCTGTGGATATATTGGTAAATGGCACCTGGATAAGCCTGAACCTAATGATCCGGCCAACCCCGGAAAGTATGTCGCTGAAAGCTCACCCAACTGGACGGGGCCAATCGAGCACAGCATGGACTCCTATACTCCGCCAGAAGATCGTCAGGGTTTTGATTACTGGTATGCCTATGGCACTGATGATGATCATGCCAACCCTCATTATTATGACAACGATGGTAAGCGCCATGAGCCTGGTATCTGGGCCACGATTCATGAAACCGATATGGCGATCAATTACCTGAAAAATACTGAAAATCAGAGAAACTCAGACAACCCTTTCTGTCTGTTTGTCAGCACACATCCTCCTCACCCGGATTATGCAGACCTGGAAGACACTGATCCGGAAATGTTTCACAAATACTACTCTCCGGAAAAAGTGGAAAATGTGGATGATCTGCTCAACCGCCCTAACCGTCATAACGATCAGCTGCCAATGAATATGGTGTACAGCACTAATGAGCAGCTGATGAAAGGCAAGCCAGGCAAAGGGCTGAGTACTGATGTTGTTCGTTATTACTACGCCAGTATTTCCGGTGTTGATCGCCAGTTTGGCCGTTTGTTGAAGACGCTGGATGAAATGGGTCTGTCTGAAAATACCATCGTCGTTTATACCGCCGATCATGGTGAGATGATGGGCAGTCACGGTCTGATGTCCAAGAGTACCGCTTATGAAGAGGCTCTGGGGATTCCGATGATTGTTCGCTATCCAGAGGCTATCAAGCCAGGTGTTAACGATGTACTGATGGGCTCAATGGACTTCATGCCTACGTTGCTTGGCCTTGCTGGTCTGAACAGCGAAATTCCAAGGTCTGTTGATGGTCAGGATCTGACACCTCATTTCCTGGGGACGGCGGCAAAAGAGAGCAGGCCAACCTCCATTCCTTATCTCCTGCATACCGAGCAGAAAGGCCTTCGTACTGACCGTTACACCTTTGTCATTAATAAAGAGGGTGAAGGGGTACTGTTCGATAATGTGGCTGATCCTTACCAGATGACCAATCTTTTTGACGCGGAAAAAGAAGTGGTCAAGGCTCTGGGTAAGGAACTTGGACAGTGGCTCCGTAAGGGGGATGACCTCTGGTTCCAGACCCGAGTTAATAAGCATTTGATTGATTACGTTTGATTACGAAATCACCGGGAATACCGGTGATCTAAGAAAAGTAAATTCTGCTGGCTTCAAACTTCACTTTGCATGGTTGTGTCATGAAAGCGGGTTTGAAGTCACATGTCCATAAATATCAGTGAATTTTAATTGCCGGGTATTCAGGGTTCTCTGGATATCAATAGCAATTTTTGGGGAGCCAATATGAGAAGTCCCATGAAGATATCCCGACTGGCAACATCCATATGGATGGTGACCGGTATGCTGGGAGGTTTGAGTAGTCTTGAAGCTGTTGCCAGTGAAGAACTGAGCAAAGCGGAGAAGTTGAAGGCTCAGATTGTCTCTTTTGAAGAAACAAAAGTGCCAGGATGGATGTCAGCAAAGTCTGGGCAACTTTCCATGGACAGCCGCTACTATATCAATGGCCGTCAGGCTCTGCGCTGGGACTGGCAGCCGGGTGATGTTCTTGAACTCAAGCTACCTGAGCCATTCCGGTTTTATCCGCGTTCTGAAGCTACTGAAGCTTATGGGCGTAAGGCTATATCGCTGTTTTCAAGCTGGTTGCATAATGATCAGCCTCTGGATGAGGTGATCCGTTTTGAGTTTGGTAATGGCAGTAATACAAATGCCTCTTTCAACATGAAACTCAACTTTAAAGGGTGGCGCAGTCCGGGTCAGGGGTTTGATCGCGATATGAGCGGAAGGCCTGCCAGTAGCATGGATACAGTAAGGCTTGTTGCGCCTCAGACGGAAGAAGGCGGAACCTTTTATATTGATCGTTTGATGGTATCCATTGACGACGACCGTCGCCACTGGAGTGATTTCCATGTGAAAACGGATATAAATGTACCTGAAATTGACTTCGGGGTTGATGGTGATCTGCCCACTGCTACATCTGCTCAGGTTCAGGATATTCAAAAGATCAAGGCCAGCCTGAAAGATTTTTATGTCGGTAAGGGAAGGGTTCGTGAAGCAACCGTCAATGACATTCGAGAAAAGTTTGCGGCTACCGGTCTGAAGCTTGAAGATGGCGTACTGACAGGTCGTCATGTTCTGACAAAGCCGCAACTGGAGATTTATCAGCCTAATCATCTGTCAGCAGAAGATAAACTACTGGTGAATGATTACCTGATTTTCAGGCCCTACACTGAGCTGATGCTTAAAATCGGACAGACATACAACAGAACAAACGATGAAGTCCTGAAGAAAGAAATGGCTGACATGTTTGTGATGATGAGTGAGCACCTTCAGAATCAGGGGTTTGCCAGAGGCAGTACTCCGGTGACCAGCCACCATTGGGGATATAGCGGCCGGGACTGGTACACTTCCATGCTGGTGATGGAAGATGTACTGCGTGATGCTGGATTACTGGATAAAACTTACGACGCTTTGCTCTGGTATTCTCGTGAGTTTAAAGACAGCTTTGATATGGAGCTGAATAAGCATAGCTCTAATCTGGACTATTTTAATACTCTTGCCAGACAACACCTGATGATGGTTTTGCTCGAGGAAAATGCTGACCGTCGCGTTGCGCTGTTGAAAAAATTCAGTCATTTTATTTCCGGCGCTCTTGCCCAGACGACTCCAGGAGAATACGACGGTCTTCGCCCTGACGGTACTGCTATCCGCCACCGGGGTAACTACCCGGGTTACTCATTCCCTGCCTTTGTGGGCATGACCCATGTCGCTGAAGTGCTGGCTGGAACAGAGTTTGAACTGACTCCTGCGGCCAGAAAAAATGTTAAAAATGCGCTCATGGCTGCACGTAATTATGCTAATCCTCAGATTGGTATTGGTATCAGCGGACGTCGTCCCTTTACCGGCAGTAATCTTGAAGGCATCAAGGATATTTTCCGTATGATGGCTCTTGCTGGTGATGCTGAAACCGGAGATGAACTGGATCGGGAGCTGGCAGCTACTTACCTGCGACTGGCAAATCTGGATGAGACTGCCAGTGTCGCCATTTTTGGCGAGAAAGTTATGCCTGAAACCATGCCACAGGGACACTGGAGTTATAACTACGGTGCTTTTGGTATTCACCGTTTTGAAAACAAAATGGTGACCCTCAAGGCGTTCAACAAGTACGTCTGGTCGTCTGAAATTTACAAAAAAGCCAACCGCTATGGTCGCTATCAGAGCCATGGTTCAGCTCAGATTACCCCCATTGGTGATGAGCCTGCCCTCAAACGTGATGAGAAAGGCTTTGACGAGAATGGCTGGGACTGGAATCGTATGCCTGGTGCCACGGTGATCAATTTGCCGCTGGCCAAGTTGAATAGCCCAAAGCCCCACAGTCTGATGCTGCGATCACAGGAAACCTTCAGTGGAAGTGGCAATCTTAATAACCAATATGGAGCCATGGGCTTTAAGCTTGGACCATTGCAGGAGCTGAAGAATATCGATACCAGTTTCAGGGTTCATAAATCGGTTACTGCGATTGATAACCGCCTGATTATGGCAGGAAGCAATATCAGCAATGATACTGCTGACTATTCAACCGAGACAGTCCTGTTCCAGCATGCTATTAACGACCGTATTCATGAACTCTGGGTGAATGGCAAGCAGGTAGAAGCGTTCCCATTCCAGGCAACTCTGGGTCAGGGTGACTGGCTGATGGATGGTCATGGTAATGGTTACCTGATTGTCAGTGACAGTCAGGTTGAAGTCCGCAGACAGCATCAGAAGTCCCGTCATAATGAGACTAAAAAGCCAACAGAAGGAGACTTTTCTGTCGCGTGGATTGATCACGGTGCTCAACCAGATGAAGCCAGTTATGAATACATGGTCATTCTGGATGCCACAGTAGAAAAAATGACAGCTCTGGCGAATGATGCTGCTGCAGGAAAGCTTCCATACCTCCATGTTAAGAAGCGCAATGTGCATAAGGCATCTGATAAGGCTACTGGTGTTTCCAGTTATGTAGCATTCAGCTCAGCACGTCCAAATGATGACTATCTTGTCGCAATTGGTGCTCCATCCATTACTCTGTTCTCAGCTTTAGAGCTTAGGTATTACGGACGTTTGAGAAGTTTATTTCTGAAATTAATAAAGCATTTCCAGTGTAACTTCTGAACTGGCCAATTCTCTTATATTACCGACTCTACAAGCAGTCTATGCTGCTCTGGGTTTCGAGCTTAATGTTCG
>OODV01000420.1 GCA_900299555.1 uncultured Endozoicomonas sp. | reverse complement strand
TCAGTCCTTTGACAACAGGTTTCAGGAAAATATCAATTGGTGTGGTGAAAGACAGTCATAAACAACAGCTCCCTTCCTCATGGATATTTCACCACCTACATTGGTATTGCCAATCAAGGTGCCAAAACTGGCACCGATCATTTTTATATCTTCCTGATACTCAAGGTGATAGGTCCTCGCCGCTCTATTGACTGCGACCATTGGTTGTTTGTCATGGTAATTAATGTAATAGAGGCCAAGATCAACGCCATTACCCAGCCTTTCGGCAAAGTAGTTGAGAGCAATCCCCCACTGACCACTGTCTCTGGCGGCTACATCACCGGTCCGGTTAAGTGTGTATCCCTTGCCAATAATTTGTTCACCACCGGCATCCAGAAAATCGGACAGGCTGAAAAAACTACCGGCACCATTAATATCGGTTTTCTTCCACTCCCACTGAGAGTAGGCAGCGATACTCAAGTTATAGGTCAAATCAAGCTGACCAAAAACCTGACCTACTGGCAGCAATACATCCTTGACTTCTACGCCAGGCACATTGGCCTTGGTGCCATCAGCCGGGCTCATGGCGCCACTGACACCGGGAATAAACAACCCCTCACCCCAACTGACCATCTGTCGGCCAACCCGGAGGTTGAGGTTTCGCCCGGCAAGATCAAAATCACCATAAACAAAGGCATCTAATAAACGGGCATCTTTGCCATTCTGGTCTTTGGTTCCCTGGGTAAACTCATTATGGGGGACGGAAAGATTATTACTGCTTCCATTATTATCATTGGTTTGAAAATAAACATCGTCGTAAAAAGCACTGCCACGAATAAAGGCGCCATAGTTACGGTAACTCAGGGAGGCTTCGGTAATGATTGAAAGGCGGTTATTAATCATCGCTCCTTTCTTAAAGTTATTATTACCGTCATCTCCATTAATATTCGTTGGGGCGGTAGCATCAGCGTCAGGACCTTCCACCCGCCAGGCCGCCGCATAACCAATATTGGTATCCCAGTCGATGGTGATTTCATCGGATGGTTGAAACGAGAGCGCGTAAGCACCCGGCATACTGACGGAAGCAGCAATGGCTAGAGCCATTACCGACTTCCGTGGGAATTTCACCACAGGTGTTTGCACACTCATTGGACAAACAGGGCTTTCTTTTGTATTTCTTGACATCTCTACCCCCGGTTACAGCAACTGCAAACTAGCTCTTTGCAAAAACTGATGCATGAAACCATGTATCAGTGCTGATCCGTCAGCAGAAATTTACAGCTTAGGTTCTGGATTGTTATTCTTTAATAGCCACTCAGGCTGGCATAACGGTCATAATGGAAATGAGCATCGCCAAACAATAATTGAGTGACACGGGCCCGTTTCAGGAAAAGGCCAATGTCCAGTTCATCGGTTACTCCAATACCGCCGTGTAACTGCACCGCTTCATTGGTAACCAGCTCGGCGGTTTCCGGGATTTTTGCCTTGGCTGCGCTGACCATGGCGGGCGCGTTCTTTTTATCCGCTTCAAGAGCACTCAATGCATCCATCAGTAGCGATTTGCACAACTGGATTTCCGTATACATATGAGCACTGCGGTGCTGGAGCCCCTGGAAGGTACCAATCAATACACCAAACTGTTTACGCTCCTTCAGATATTCAACGGTTCGTTGAAACGCTTCCTGAATATTACCGAAAAGCTCTGCAGCCAAACATATTCTGGCTATATCCAACGCTTTATCCAGCGGCTCAAAACCCTGGTCCGCTTCGCCCAGTAATGCGCTATCAGACACGGGTACATTATCAAAATTAATACGGGCATAGTTACGACTGTCGGCCAGATGAGTCCTGCTGATGCTGACACCCTCAGCACCGGCATCCACCATAAACAGGCTGATGCCATCCTGATCTTCTGGCTGGCCTGCGGTTCTTGCTACCACAATCAGTTGGTCCGCTACATGGCCATCTATTACCAGATTTTTGCTGCCACTAATAACATAGCCATTTTCGGTTTTTATGGCGGCTGTACCAATTGCCAGCGGGTTGTGACGAACGCCTTCCTCCAGGGCCAGGCTGACCAGCAGCTCGCCAGTAGATATAGACGACAACAGTTCTTCTTTCTGGGTTTCATTTCCTGCATTCAGGATCACAGAGCCTGATAGCGTTACTGACGAGAGCAGAGGAGAGGCCAGTAATGTACGACCAAATTCTTCCATACTGGCAGCAAGGCCTTTTATACCGAAGTCAAAGCCACCATAGGCTTCAGGAAAGATAACGCCGCCCCAGCCCAGCTCGATCATTTGAGCCCAGATTTCCCGGGAGAAACCTACCGGATCCTGACTGTCCCGGAGGAGCCTGAGGCTTTCAACCGGGCTGTTGGTCCGGACAAAATCTCTGGCAGTATCTTGCAGGGAGCGCTGCTCTTCATTCAATGCTAATGACATGATTATTTCCCCGCTGCCTTGCCAGCAGTGCCCGCTGCATCAGGCAGCCCCAGCACCCGCTTGGCAATAATATTCAACTGAATCTCGGAAGTACCACCGGCAATGCTGTGGGTTTTTGACGCCAGCCAGTCCCGGGTCAGCTGCAGCTCGGTATCGCTAAATCCCTCGCCGGACCAGCCCAGTGCCTGCTCACCCGCCAGTTTCAGGATCAGTTCGTATTTCCGCTTTTCTTCTTCAGTACCCACATACTTCAGAATCATGGCGACATTCATATCACCGGAGCCCTGGGCAAACTCATCCCGCATCCGCTGCTGCGTCTTATCCAGGGCCTGTTTCTGAATTTCATGGCGGGCAACCGACTGACGAAAAACCGGATCCGCCAGCTTGCCATTCACAAGGCCAATATGTTCGATGGCTGCAGTGCGCGGGGTTACCCCGGAAGTGCTGGCCGATGCCTCCATATCGGACATCATATTACGTTCAAACTGAAGTACACGTTTGGCAACAGTCCAGCCTTGATTCTCCACACCCAGAATGTTCTTTTTGGGTACACGAACATTGTCAAAGAAGGTCTGGCAGAAATGGGTTTCGCCGGTAATCAGCTCAATAGGCTTGGCATCTACGCCCTCACTGGCCATATCAAACAGCAGGAAGGTAATGCCCTCCTGCTTGACCGCATCGGGGTTGGTGCGGACCAGGCAGTAAATCCAGTCTGATTCATCGGCACCAGAGGTCCAGATTTTGGAGCCATTGATAATATAATCATCGCCATCAGACTCGGCTTTACACTGCAGTCCGGCCAGGTCTGAACCGGCCCCGGGCTCGGAATAGCCCTGACACCAGCGAATCTCACCCCGGGCAATTTTTGGGAGGTGCTCACGCTTCTGCTCTTCAGTACCAAACTCAAGAATGGCCGGACCTACCATCCAGATACCCAGGTTGATGTATGGCGTACGACAGCCGAGGCTGGCCATCTCTTCCTTGAATATTCTTGTTTCTTTGGCAGAAAAGCCTGCGCCGCCGTACTCTTCAGGCCAGTCGGGGACGCAGTACCCTTTCTCTACACAACGATCAAACCAGAGCCTGGCATCTGACGATGGAAAGCGAAAATTACGACCACCCCAGACCTGCTCTTCCGGGGTAACGGGGGTGCGCATGGACTCAGGGCAGTTGTTGTTAAGCCAGTTGCGTATCTCCTGACGAAATTCGGATAAGTCGGACATGTCAAGTATCTCTTTATTCTTGTTCCCATGAATTAGGTCCGGGCGTCGCAATAGTCTGAAAAGCGGTCTGGATGTAAGCCGGCTCCACGGAACGGGGAACCGATCTGCTTCGGAACCCAGTTCTTACTTTTGCAACAGTTTCCTTCGTGAGGTGTTAATTATCTCTTTTGCCGCTCCAAACCAACCTGCATACACCAATCACTCTTGAGGAATAACGCTGAACCCGTCACGAACCGGCACTTTATTGGCAAAATACTCGCCTAATGACGTATGAAGGGATTCCTGGTTCCAAACTTCAGGGCTGTTGAACCGGGCAGCCTCTTTCGGACTGTCGATAACGGTCACCTGTTTCCCCCACACAACAAACACCTGGCCGGAAACATTAGCGGCATCCGGTGAAGCAAGATAAGTAACCAGTGGGCTGACATTCTCGGGTGCAAAGGTATCAAACCCCGTTTCAGGCTTGACGAACATTGCAGCAGTACCGCCTTGATTGGTCATGTCGGTACGGGCTCTTGGGCAGATAACATTGGCTGTTACACCGTAGTTATGCATGATCTGGGCTGCTCCCATGGTCATTGCTGTAATGCCGGCTTTGGCTGCCGCATAATTTGGCTGCCCCATGGAACCGAATAGGAAAGCCTCAGAGGATGTGCTGATCAACCGGCCATAAACCGGTGCATTCTCAGCTTTGCATTTCTCCCGCCAGTACTTGGTGGCATGACGCATATTGACAAAATGGCCTTTCAAATGGACGCGCACAACCGAGTCAAACTCGTCTTCGGACATATTGAAAATCAGGCGATCACGACAGAAACCAGCGTTGTTTACCAGGATATTTATACCAATCGCTTTTTCTAAATCCTTTAGCTGATGCCAGCTATGCTCAGACATCATTATCAAGCGTTTTATCTGGAACAGATGTCTCGTCGACCACAGCTACCCG
>OODV01000594.1 GCA_900299555.1 uncultured Endozoicomonas sp. | reverse complement strand
AGTTCGGATTCAGAAGGGCTGATTACCTGTTCTGGTGAGTCCGCCACCATCACGCTTGAAGAGGTGCAGGCGATCCCTGCATCGAATGGGCTGACGAAAGAACAGGCGGATGCCCTGATCAGTGCAACGCTGATGCTGCTGGTCATCGGGTTCATCTTTGCCCTGATCCTTCGTCAATTACGTTAACCAACAAGGAGATTAGCCATGAAGAAGCTAAAACACCTTGCACTCCTGCTGGCAACTTCCGCAATGGCATCCAGTGCCTTTGCCGAGATTGATGTGTCAGCAGCCACTACTGCCATTTCAACCGATGGTTCGACAGCGATTACCGCTGTGGGGACTGCATTGATTGGTGTGGCGGCACTTGCCGTGGTGTTCAAGTGGGTCAAAGGCGCGATTTTCGGCTGAGACCTGTTTGCATGGGTTGGCGGGAGGCT
>OODV01000137.1 GCA_900299555.1 uncultured Endozoicomonas sp. | reverse complement strand
GAACTACAGGATATATGACAAATCGGAAGGTAAGACAAAAAACGACTACTTCCAGTAAATGTTGATTGACATACTGGCTTAGGGACTGAAACCAGCATTCGTAACCGGTGACTCCTGGTACAGCTGAACGAAAAACTTGAGGACGATAGAAAACCATCAGTCAGGGTTTATGTTTGCCGTGGAGACAAACAGGACAGGATCAGTGGTAAAAGGTCAGTGGCAGCAGGTTCAGGAACTCGACATACCAGACAATGGTCTGGATGTATTTCTGAAAGACTTCGGCAAGGTCACGTTGTTCAGGACGATGCTGAAAGACCAGCGTCGCCACTACGTGGTTTACTTGCCAGAGGAGATCCCTTTTGAGTTCGACAATTTCTTCAAAATCCATGACAGCACTGGCAGATTGAGCAGTACCATAGAGCGATCAAGCAGGTTTTCCACATCGAACACTTACAGGTACGCAGTGAACAGCCTGTCAGAAATCACATTTTTTGCAGCAATCTCAGCCTTTGTTTATCTCCAGAAAATGCTGATAGCACAAGAGTTTATGAATATTTATCAGCACCAGCGCGAGTTGTTTAAGGAGACCGTTGGTGCCTTCGTTGAACGTTTCGCAAAAGGGAAAGAGCTACTCCTACCAAAACTCGCAAGGGTCATCAATGCGTAAGTCCTAAAGACGATAAAACGCAAGAGGAGCATCGTTTTAAAATCAGCAGTGATTTTTCTCTATGAGAAACGTCAGGATAACTTCCAACCCACCTTCAAGATGATTCCTTAAGCGGAGACTGCCACCATGAATTCGTGCCAGATGGCGTGCGGTAACCAAACCAAGACCATTACCGTCCGGGTTTTTCTGACAACCGTAATCCAACCGAAGGTAAGGTTTGAAAATGGTTTCTTCCATACCTTCCGGGATACCCGGTCCATTGTCCCGGATAGTAATAATGATCTGCTCTCGTGTTCTCTCAATATAAATATTGGCCGGTGCTCCATAAATAATGGCGTTGCCAATCAAGTTCTCAAGGCACCGTTTCAATGCCAGCGGCTTACCGGTGATTTTATACAGTCCACCACTCTCATCTGGATGATTATGGAAAGGTGTGTGTAACCAGGCTCTCTGTCCTGCCGACTGTGCAGCCAGAGTAATGTCATTTAGCATTCTCTCAAGATCAACCACTTGAGGGTTTTCATGAATATCGGTATTGCTGACCACCTGAAGTGCAGACTTGACCATAATCTCCAGATGTTCCAGGTCGCTGATAAACGGTTCCCGCTGTACATCATCATCCAGCATTTCGGCTCGCAGCCGCAGTCGGGTAATGGGCGTTTTCAGGTCATGGGATATCCCCGAGAACAGCTGTTTACGGTCATTCATATAATGCCGGATATTTTTCTGCATCTGGTTAAAAGCCTGAGCCGTTCTTTCATACTCAAGGCAACCCCATTCAGGTATGGCCACCGGTTCAAGATCCCGCCCGAACTCTTTTGCTGCTTTGGACAACACTTCAAAAGGACGAACCATAAAATAGATCGCCAGAGTCGCAAATGCCAGCAGCACCAGCATCCATATCAGATAGGAAGTTTGCAAAGGTGCTGGGGGGGATTCTTCTGAGAGAATGGATGAATCTGGCATCAGAGTTGCCAGATATAGCCACTCATTCTTTTCAAGCTCAACCTGTATGACCAGTACCGGAAGATCCAGAGGCTCCACCATCAACGTCTCTTTTCCCCAGTTATCCGGCAAATCTTTCAGCAGCGTCTGGTTATCCAGAACTTTCAGCGTTTCCGGTCTTGAAAAAGCAACAATAACCCGACCATTGATATGGTCAGCATTGCCAAGCACCGTTTTAAAAACATTCACTACCGTCTGATGGGCCGAGGAATTATGGTAGGGGGGCAGCTTGATGAATTCCGAATTCAGTGTAATGAAATAACGGGCACCTCCCATGTAACGCAGTTTATTTATGGTAGCCTTTCGGATTGCAGCTGGCAGCGTGATAAAATACTCAATAGTGGCTGACATACGCAAAGCCACGTTGGTTGACACCTTGGCCAATGTTTCCTGCCGATCACTTTCCGTTTCCCGTTCCCAGAGATGATTTACCATCAACTGAGAGGTGAACACCAGCGCAAACATCACCATTAAAAAACGCCCCGCCAGAGTCCTGGGTGAATAATAATGTACAAGGCGTTTCAGGGTTGGCCAGTATGCTTTGGCTTTACTACTCATATCAAAACAGGCTGAACAGCATGGTGAGTAAATTGAACGTCTGTGGCCATCAGATAGCCAGCACCTCGTACCGTTTTTATAATTTCTGGTGACTTTGCATCATCACCCAGGCATTGACGCAGCCGGCTGATGTGCACATCAATAAAACGATCCAATGGATCAGAACTACGCTTGCGGGTTTCTCCAGCAATATATTCCCTGCTGAGCACCCTGCCAGCATTGCTGATAAAGAGCATTAGCAGGTTATAGTCCGCTCCTGATAGAGGCAGTGAATCACCATCTGCGTTTGATAACGCACGTGCAGTGGTATCCAGACAGAGCCCATGAAACCAGCAAAACCTTATGGACTGCCGGGCCTCACTAGCAGGCTCACTGCGACGAAATATTGCCTTGATGCGGGCCAGCAGTTCTCTTGGGTTAAATGGCTTGGCAAGGTAGTCATCTGCACCAATTTCCAGACCAATGATTCGATCCATTTCGTCAGATACTGCAGTGAGCATTATCACAGGAACTTTGGAAAATGTTCTCAACTCCCGGCACACATCGAACCCATCAATACCTGGCATCATGATGTCGAGAACCACCAGCGCATGCCGGATATCCTCCTGATGCTTTGATTGGAAAAGCCGCAGAAAAGACTCACCATCCTTTGAGGTTTCAACAATAAAACCATGCTTTGTCAGATACTCAGCAATCAATTGACGAATACCATCATCGTCATCCACCACAAAAATCCGGTGCGATGCTCCCATCTTTCCCCCTGACCTGTTTTCAACCTTTCCACTCCGGAATCATTATCCCAATCCGGTAAAGGCAAAACTATTGATTCCCAGCAATATGAATGTCTATTGACGTGTTATTTTTTTGTTGTTTTAAGACTTTGTTACATTTCGTTGAGCTGCCTTACCCTGACAACGACAACCATTTGATACCATCAAAACACACAGAAATACCAGGTAACACTAACCCTGTGTAATCAGTGACCATTGGAATATTTAACATGGAGACCGGCCTTTGGATGTGCCAAAAAGGCTGATTTCCTGACAGCCAATAGCTCTCCCTGAATTCGACATACTCCGGGAAAGTTACAAACAGACGGAAAGGACAATCATGAAAAAAGTCACCGCACTTATTTCAGGAGCAGCTGCCATGATGGCTGCCATGACCATTGGAAGTACCGTTCAGGCCAGCACAACACTGGGCGTTACCGTCTATAAATACGACGATAACTTTATGGCAACAGTCCGCAGAGCAATTGAAGCAGAAGCCGGTAAAGTTGAAGATGTCCGCCTGCTGATGAACGACTCTCAGAATGACCAGTCCAAGCAGAATGATCAGGTTGACGTCATGCTGGCCAAGGGCGTTGATGCACTGGCTATTAACCTAGTTGACCCTGCTGCAGCCCCCGTCATTATTCAAAAAGCAAAATTTGATGGCGTACCCATCGTCTTTTACAACAAAGAGCCAACTGCTAAAGCTCTGGCCAGTTATGAGCATGCTTATTATGTGGGAACTGATTCCAAAGAGTCTGGCATCATTCAGGGAGAACTGATTGCTGAACACTGGGGTAAAAATCCTGCCTGGGATCTGAATGGTGATGGCAAGATCCAGTATGTATTACTGAAAGGTGAACCCGGACACCCGGATGCCGAAGCAAGAACGTCCTACGCGGTTTCTACCCTGAATGACAAAGGCTACCCGACTGAAGAACTCCATATGGATACCGCCATGTGGGACACAGCCATGGCAAAAGATAAGGTAGACGCCTGGATCTCCGGCCCTAACGCTGACAAGATTGAAGTCGTTATCGCCAACAATGATGCCATGGCCATGGGCGCTATTGAGTCCGTGAAAGCCGCCGACCGATCCGCTATTCCTGTATTCGGTGTCGATGCTTTAACAGAGGCTCTGGCCCTGATCAAGAGTGGCCAGATGCAGGGCACGGTTCTGAATGATGCCAATAATCAGGCGAAAGCCGCTTTTGAACTGGCAAACAATCTGGCTAATGGCAAAGCTGCAGGTGAAGGTACCAACTGGAGCATAGAGAACAAAATTGTCCGCGTACCTTACGTCGGTGTTGATAAAGGCGACCTTTAACAGGCGGATGACGTTCTGACTATGAGCTCAGAAGGCTCATAGTCAGAAAGCAGCCATAAAAGAGCGACTCCTTTCTTATTTAAAGCGCAGTTGGCGAAGAATGACCGTTTCATTCGCCGGGTGCTCTGCGCCTCTGAAAAGTCAGAATGCTATGGATACCAGCAACCACTTCGATAACGACAGTGAATGGCTTCTGGAAATGACCGACATCAGTAAATCATTTCCCGGAGTAAAGGCCCTCGACAGGGTAAATTTAAAAGTGCGCCCTTACTCCATCCATGCCCTGATGGGAGAAAATGGCGCAGGAAAATCAACGTTATTAAAATGCCTGTTTGGCATTTATGAAAAAGACGAAGGCAGTATCTATTTTCAGGGCAAACCCATTGAATTTACATCATCCAAAGAAGCACTTAATCATGGTGTTTCCATGGTGCATCAGGAATTAAACCAGGTCCTGCAATCCAGTGTTATGGACAATGTCTGGCTGGGTCGTTATCCAAAGAAGAATGGTTTTGTTGATCACACAACCATGTATGAAGAAACCAGAAAGATTTTCGAAGAACTGGATATTGATGTTGATCCAAAAGATAAAGTGGCGGACCTGTCCGTTTCCAAACGACAGATGGTAGAAATTGCCAAAGCATTTTCCTATAACGCCAAAATCGTCATTATGGATGAACCTACCTCTTCCCTTACCGAAAAAGAAGTCCGCCATCTATTTACCATCATCAAAAAATTAAAAGAGCGGGGCTGCGGTATTGTCTATATCTCCCACAAGATGGAAGAAATTTTCTCTATCTGTGATGACATCACCATACTTCGTGACGGCCAGTGGGTTACCACCCGACCGCTGGAAGGTCTGGATATGGACCAGATCATCAGCCTGATGGTAGGTCGGGAACTAACACAGCGGTTCCCTCAGAGAGACCACCTGCCCAAAGAAGTGATCCTTCAGGTGGAAAACCTGACAGCCAAAAACCAGCCATCAATACAGGATGTCAGCTTTGAACTTCGTAAAGGTGAGGTTCTGGGTATCGCAGGTCTGGTTGGTGCCCGTCGTACCGACGTGTTAGAGACCATTTTTGGCATTCGGGATAAAAGCGCGGGTGTCATCAAGCTTCATGGAAAGACACTGGATAATAAAGACGCGTATCGAGCAATTCAAAATGGCTTTTCACTGGTAACAGAAGAGCGCCGTGCAACGGGTATCTATTCTACGCTGGATATCACCTTTAACTCTCTGATCGCCAATATTGAAAAATATAAAGAACGGTTTGGTTTATTAAGTAACCACTCCATGGGTTCTGATACCCAATGGGTTATTGACTCCATGAAAGTAAAAACCCCTGGCCATAAAACACGAATAGGCTCTCTTTCCGGAGGCAACCAGCAAAAAGTGGTGATTGGCCGCTGGCTTCTGACCCAGCCGGAGATTCTGATGCTGGATGAACCGACCCGGGGCATTGATGTCGGCGCCAAATTTGAGATCTACCAGCTGATTCTTGATCTGGCTAAAAAGGATAAGGGCATCATTATGATCTCATCAGAAATGCCGGAACTGTTGGGTGTCACCGATCGAATCATGGTCATGAGTAATGGCCGCGTTGCCAGCATTGTGAATACCCGGGAAACCACGCAGAACGAAATTCTTGAACTGGCCGCGCGCTATTTATAACGCTTTCTATTGATAACTTATTACGGGGGGAGGGACTGCCATGAGCGTTTCCAGCAGTCTTACAGCAGGAAAACAACCGAGTGTTCTGCGTTTTATTAAAGAAGGTGGTATTTATGCGGTACTGCTCATTCTTCTGGCGGTCATTATTATACAAGAACCGTCGTTTGTTAGTTTACGAAACCTGAGCAATATCCTGACCCAGTCATCCGTCAGAATAATTATTGCACTGGGGGTTGCCAGCCTGATCGTCACCCAGGGAACCGACCTTTCTGCTGGCCGTCAGGTTGGCCTTGCTGCGGTGATCTCTGCGACGCTGCTTCAGGCTCTGGAAAATGTGAACAAGGTCTTCCCGGAAATTGGCCCAATGCCTATTCCTGCCGTCATCATGATTGTCTGCGCTATAGGGGCACTTATTGGCTTGGTGAATGGTCTGGTGGTCGCCTACCTGAAAGTCACCCCTTTTATCGCCACCATGGGCACTATGATTATCGTCTATGGGGTGAACTCACTCTATTATGACTATGTGGGTGCCTCACCGGTGGCCGGTTTTGCCACTCAATTTTCAGAATTTACACAGGGCTTTATCCGGCTGGGAGACTTCCGCCTTTCCTACATTACTTTCTATGCGGTTATTGCCATTATTTTCAGCTGGGTACTCTGGAATAAAACAGTCTTTGGCAAAAATATCTTTGCCATTGGTGGTAACCCGGAAGCCGCCAAAGTCTCTGGCGTTAACGTACCGCTTACCCTGTTGAAGGTGTATGCACTTTCCGGCATATTCTATGCGTTTGCAGGGCTTCTGGAAGCTGGACGTATTGGCTCTGCTACCAACAACCTGGGCTTTCTGTACGAGCTGGATGCCATTGCCGCCTGCGTTGTTGGCGGGGTGTCATTTGCCGGTGGTGTGGGCAGTATTATGGGTGTGGTTACCGGTGTTTTGATCTTCACCATTATCAACTACGGCATGACCTATATCGGCATCAATCCCTACTGGCAGTTTATTATCAAGGGGGGAATTATTATATTTGCCGTAGCCTTGGACTCCATGAAATACGCGGATAAAAAATAGTTCACCAATCCTTTTCTGGTCAATATAACAGAGTCGCACTGTCTGTTGTCAGTGCACTCTCCCAGTTTATTACCTTCCTCATACTTATTCCCCCCATACTTCAATGAACTTACCGGGTTCAGTTCAGTCCAATACCACACTTCAGTCAGCCTCTATACTCCTGATGATGACAACGCTTACCCACCTATTGAAAGCTCTTTCTGTATCATTACTGATTTTCCTTTCGGCTGGATGGTCTGATGAAAATAGGGTTCAAACTGCCGCTCCACTCTCCTCTCTTCTTGATCAAGCAATGTATATCGATCCTGAAACCATCATCAGTATTCACGACAAATACCATGAATTTATTGAGTTCTCTGATCAAAAAAGAGGTGAAGAACAAATGACAACTGGAGACGAACTGCTTGAGATTGGAAAAATAATCGGTATGGGAGTCATCGCAGCAATTTTATACGGCATTATTCATGACTTAATCACTACCCAGATTAATTTTGCCTATTTTTCTGACCTGTACCTTACACACCATGGAGCGGTAACCCGTGATTTTTTCCCATTAGTGTACAACTCTGAATCACGTATTCTCTATGCATTGCTCTGGGGCACTATTGCTACATGGTGGGTTGGTCTTCCAATTGGCGGACTTTCAGCACTTTCTGCCAGACTAGGCTCCAGTGCACTGAAAATGACCTGGCATGATCTTGTTTACCCAGTCGCGACCATGATGGGTACAAACCTCGCAATAGCCCTGCTGGCCGGTGGATTAACTTATTTTATTTCCGGAAGCACCTTTCTGACTGTGGCCTCTATGCATTCCAGCTCATATCTGTTTGGCATTATCGGTGGAATCATACTGCCAATATACATTTATGCCTCTCGTCCAGCAGAAACCAGCACCATCAAAAAGCAATGTGCCGGCTTCACGGAAGGTATACTGGACTTATTCAACAGCTATCCAGATAGCTCTGAAATACAGGCATTAGTTAAATCACACCTGAATTCACCATACGGAAATTGCAAACACACAATGTAATTTTGTCCATCAACCTCTCTTATTATCAGCAAATAGTTTTGGTTTTCAACTATTGGTTATTAATAGGCTTTTTTAAAAGATTCAGTTAATGTTTTCAGTATATATTTATACACCAAATACTGTAGAGCCATTCATTGTGAACATTTCCCAGGCCGGCAAAACTACCGGGTTAACCGCCAAAACCATACGCTACTATGAAAGTCGGAAGTTAATTTCTCCAGCTGCTCGACTGGCTAATGGCTACCGGGACTATAATGAAAGCCACATTAGAGAATTATCGTTTGTTCACCATGCACGGGAATTGGGATTTACTCTTGAGGAATGTGCAGAGCTGCTGGAACTTTATAGAAATAAGGACCGGAAAAGTAGCGATGTAAAAGCACTGGCTCAGCAGAAAATGACCGATGTCGAGAACAAAATTGCCCAGTTGCAAACTATCAGGGAAAGTCTGAAGGAGTTAGTTAGCTGTTGCCAGGGCGATGACCAGCCAGCTTGTCCTATACTGGAAAAACTGGCTGGCTGAACAAGATAAAATATCAGGTGGTCTGATCAAGAAAAGCCAGAACTTGTTCAACGACTGATTCAGGTGGCGTATCTGCAGAAATTTCAAGATGCCGCTTCAACTCACCTCTGCCCAATAGACCCGATAGCATGCCTTTCAACCCACGCCGCTGTCGATCCACCTCAAACCAGAGTTTAAGTTGTTGCTCATCACGCCAGGCAACGACTTCCAGCTCCCGCCAGCGCCCGAGAAACTGTCCGGATACCGGAACAAACTCAAACTCCTGTACAAATGGCAGGGCAAAGCCTCCAGCCGCCTCACACTCAGCCTGACGCAACTGCAATCCTGCCTTGGCAAAGCCATCAAATAAGCCAGCCATTAACGGGTCGGGCCTGACCACCAGTAAATCGGTATCCGATGGATCAATAGCAAACTGGATATCCAATCCAGTTTCCAGCCAGACCTTACCCTCTCCAAGAGTAATTGGTGTGTTATAAGGCAGTGTAAAACTGGCATTGAAGATTCGCTCTTCATCCGGAGCAATGGTAAAAGTTTCCGGTAATGACCACTGGTTCAGAGAGTAGGTCTGTTTCACCTTTTCAGTCACTGCCCCTTCATCGCCACCTTTACGCTTTTCAAGCTCTTCAAAGTACTGGCAACAGATATTGAGATAGATATTATCAATCTGCTGCTCAGCGGCTCCTCCTTTGACCCGGATGGTGAAACCCACCCGCTTACCGGGAACCAGCTCCGGCTGTTCAAGTACTGCATCCACTTTTGCAGCGCCTATGGATAGCGACGCCATTGCTTTTTTCAGTAGTGACATAGAATACAACAACTACAAAACAGAGTTAGTAAGTACCAAGCCTATGGAATCGAATATTTCCGGGTCATTGGACAGCTGCTATACAAGACACAACCGACGGGAGCATCGCAGGGCTGTGCAACCAGAGTTGTAACTCAGTACGACTGCATGGATGCAGGAGCTAGAGCAACGCAGGAGCAGTTGCCGAGAGCGACAGTCCAATGGAGCAGAAAATTGATTTCATCTGGTTGGGTACTTTAGTTAGGCCAATGCAGCTGACCATTGACGACCAGAACACAATCCATGCCTGCAGCAGTCGCTGCCTGTCGGCCGAGTTCAGTATCTTCAAACACCAGACACCGCTCCGGTTCAACACCAACCTGAGCAGCAGCCGTTAAAAAGGTTTCAGGGTGTGGCTTACCATTCTCAACATCTGAGACGGTAACCAGAGCATCCAGGCGTTCAAGCAGCCCAACACCAGCCAGCAGTGATTCTGCATGAGCCCGAATAGCCCCAGTACCTACTGCGATTTTCTTTTTACCTTCGCATCGGGTGAAGACTGCATAGGTTTCATCAATCAGAACCGGCCCGCTATATATTTCTTCCCACAGAAGACGTTTGGTTTCAGCAACAGAGCCAGAGTCCAATGACAAGTTATAACGTTGGTTGACCAGTTCAGCCGTTCGCTCAGTGGAAACGCCCCCCAAAGAGTAGTGCCACTCTTTGTCAAAAGGAAATCCATATTTCTCTGAGGTCAAACGCCAAGCCTCAAGATGAGTAGGCATGGAATCAATCAGCGTGCCATCCATATCAAAAATAATGGCATCGTAACCGGTAAGTTTTTCTAGCATGGGTCGCTGTATTCCATTGAGTTGAATAGCTTTGTTGCGACAGGCAACTGGACGAAATGGTGAATGATAAACCTCAATAGCAGCTATTCAAATTCCTGGAGAACTCAGTCCAACAAAAAACGGACCAATAGATCCGTTTTTGTTTCTGTAAGATGAGCAGCGATCAGTGAGAAGCAAACACACTCATACTGCCATCTTTTTTGTAGGCGATGGTCTGATAGGCGTCCTTCTGGTCACCGTACTCCATTCCTGGTGAGCCCATGGGCATACCTGGCACCGCAATACCGCGAACGTCTGGCTTCTCAGTCAACAACCGGACCACATCCGATGCAGGCACATGTCCTTCAATGGCATAACCACCAACAAATGAGGTATGACAGGAACCTGTGCCATAGGGCAGATTCGCCTTCTGCTTGTATTTGCCCATATCCTGCACGTCGTGAGCCATTACCTGAAAGCCATTATCTTCCATATGTTTTATCCACTCGGAACAGCAGCCACAGGTGGGCGATTTGTAGGTCATGATCATCGGAAAATTATCCGCTGCATAGCCCACAACAGAGTTCAACAGTAGGGTCACACCCAGAACGATTGCTTTTGTGTTTTTCATGAGATTTACTCCATTTCCTTTTGCTTAGGTTCCAGCTCAAGGCTGTTTATACAGCCCTTTCAGGGCTGGGTGTTAAAAAATCAACTGGCTACCGGCTTTTTCAATAAACGACAGTGCCATAAAAAATAAATCGCTGGCACCATCACCAGAGTCACTAACAATGAGCTGGCAATGCCTCCCACCATCGGGCCGGCAATACGCTGCATGACTTCTGCTCCGGTACCATCGTTAAGCATGACCGGTATCAGCCCCACCAGAATGGTCATCACCGTCATCATGATGGGTCGAAGACGCAACACCGCACCATCCATAACGGCATCATGGACATCCTGCCGACACATCCGGCTACCTGCCTGATGTGCAAGATTCCGACGGTCATCAAGGGACTGATTCAGATAAACCAGCATCATAATGGCATTCCCTACCGTTACCCCTGCCAGGGCAATAAAACCAACCCCCACGGCAACAGAGAAGTTGTAGCCCTGAATAGCCATCAGCCAGATGCCGCCCAGAAGGGCAAAAGGCAGGGTGGCCATGATAGTGACAACCTCGAAGACCTGCCTGAACGTCAGAAACAGGATGACGGTAATAAAGAACAGCGTTGCTGGAATAATGATCGAGAGTCGTTCATTGGCTCTTTCCATGTACTCGTACTGGCCCGTCCACTCCAGAGAGTACCCGGCGGGCAACTCGAGTTCATCAAACACCACTGCCTTGGCTTCATTGACATAAGAGCCCAGGTCCCGCCCTTCAATATCAACCAGCACCCGCCCTGCGGGACGGGCATTTTCCGAACGGATAGCGCCGGGACCATCCTCAACAGCAATAGTGGCGACATCACCCAGTGCAATACTTTGACCAGATGCCGTGACCACTGGCAACAGCTTCAGTTGTTCAACGGAATCACGGAAAGATTGCGGGTATCGCAGATTAACCGGATACCGCTCTAACCCCTCAACGGTGGTCGTCACATTCATTCCACCAATGGCTGAAGCCGCTAAGGCCTGAAGATCACTGATATTTAATCCGAAACGGGCAGCTCGGGAGCGGTCGATATCAATGTTAATGTATCGACCACCGGCAACCCGTTCCGCATAAACCGACAGTGTTCCCGGCACCGACGGCAGAACCTGCACAAGCTCCCCCCCAATGTCTTCTATCACCTTAAGGTCCGGACCGGTTACCTGAATGCCAACGGGTGTTTTAATACCCGTAGACAGCATATCGATGCGGGTTCGAATGGGCATCACCCAGGCGTTGCTGACACCCGGCTGCTTTACCAGGGACTCCAGCTCGGCGCGCAGCGTATCTGCCGTTACACCATCCCGCCATTCACTACGCGGTTTCAGCTGAACAACGGTTTCAATCATAGTCAGCGGTGAAGGGTCTGTTGCGGTATCCGCTCTGCCCACCTTTCCGAATACCGTTTCCACTTCCGGTACTGTTTTGATCAGCCGGTCGGTCTGTTGCAGCAATTGCCGGGCCTTACCGACAGAAATGCCAGCATAAGTGGTTGGCATATACATCAGATCCCCTTCATCAAGAGGCGGCATAAATTCACTGCCAATTTGAGAAGCCGGTAAAAGTCCCAGAACCAGAATAACCAGGGCAACGGTCAGCAGACTTTTTGGTCGACCCAGCGCCAGTTTCACCAGTGGTCGATAGGCCCACATCATCCACTGGTTGACCGGGTTTTTCTGCTCACCCCTGATCTGCCCGCGAACCAGATAACCAATCAGTACCGGAACCAGAGTAATGGTCAATCCTGCTGCCACCACCATGGCATAAGATTTGGTAAAGGCCAGTGGTGAAAACATCCGACCCTCCTGAGCCTGCAGACTGAATACCGGCATAAAACTGATGGCTTCAATCAACAGGGAGAAGAACAGGGGAGGTCCTACCTCTAACGACGATTGCCTGACCACTGCCCAACGGTTAGCGGCTGTAATCTTGACCCGCTGCATGTGCTTGTGGAAGTTCTCAATCATCACAATTGAGCCATCCACCATGGAGCCAATGGCAACAGCAATTCCCCCCAGGGACATAATGTTGGCATTCAACCCCTGAAAGTACATGATGACAAATGCTCCCAGAATCCCCAGCGGCAAACTGATAACAATCACCAGCGATGAGCGGAAGTGCAGTAGAAACAGCGCACAGATCGCCACAACAATCACCAGCTGAATCAGCAATGTGCCGCTCAGTGTGGCAATGGAATCGTCCACCAGCCGGGATCGGTCATAGGTAGTGACAATCTCCACACCTTCCGGCAGACCTTTTTCCAACTCATTGAGTTTATTCCTGACGGCTTCAATCACTTCCCGGGCATTCTCACCGTAGCGCATCACGATAATGCCACCGACCACTTCACCTTCTCCGTTCAGTTCAGCAATGCCACGGCGCATCTGAGGCCCTTCCTGAACAGTGGCTACATCACCAACGGTAAGCGGTGTTCCTTCTTCAGTGACCATGAGCGGCACTTGTCGAATATCTTCGATACCCTGTAGATAGCCTGTGATACGGACAATATACTCAGCTTCTGCCATCTCAATAGCTGAAGCACCTGCTTCACGGTTACTATTGGCCAGGGCTTCTCTCAGTTTCTGGAGAGGAATTCCATAGGCTCTCAGTTTAAATGGGTCTGCTATGACCTGATACTGCCGCACCATCCCCCCGACAGTGGCCACTTCGCTGACACCGGCAACAGATTGCAATGGATACTTCAGGTACCAGTCCTGCAGGCTACGTAACTGAGCCAGATCATGACGGCCACTCCGGTCAACCAAGGCATAGTTGTATACCCAGCCAACGCCAGTCGCATCCGGTCCCAGTGCCGTTCTGGCCTCAGTCGGCAGATTCCCCTGCACCTGATTCAGATATTCAAGCACCCGTGAACGGGCCCAGTAAATATCTGTCCCGTCCTCAAACAGGATGTAAACATAAGAGGTGCCAAACATTGAGGAACCCCGAACATCAACCGCACCGGGCACCGACATCATGGCGGTAGTCAGCGGGTAAGTGACCTGGTCTTCAACCAGCCGGGGAGCCTGCCCCGGATAGTCGGTTTTGATAATCACCTGAACATCGGACAGGTCGGGCAGTGCATCCACCGGGGTATTTTTAGTGACCCATGCACCACCGACTAACAAAGCAAGGGCAGCCAGAAGCACCAGGAAACGATTCCCCAGGGAACCAAGAATTATCGCCTTGATCATTTCCAGTCTCCTTAATGCCCCATGGCCTTATGGTCCATAGTGCTATGGTCCTTCGACATGGTGCCCATATTATGACCGGAGTGATCCATATTGCTGTGGTCCATCTTCATGGAACCCATATCATGACCGGAGTGATCCATATTGCTGTGGTCCATCTTCATGGAACCCATATCGTGACCAGAATGATCCATGTTGCTGTGGTCCATCTTCATGGAGCCCATATCATGGCCTGAATGATCCATGTTGCTGTGATCCATCGTCATGGACCCCATATCGTGGCCAGAGTGATCCATGTTGCTATGGTCCATCTTCATGGAACCCATATCATGGCCTGAATGATCCACTCCTTTATCTTCCAGGGTCTCCAGGGCAATGATCTGATATCGCCCACCATCGCTTTTCTCAACCTGGAGACGAACCCTGCTACCCGAAGTTACTGAAGCTGCATCAACACCCGGAGCCAAATAGAAGTCCATGGTCATTACAGGCCAGCCCCACTCTGGCACCGGGTCATGAGTCACTGTAACAGCGCCTTCCTTTTTCCTGTCCAACTTGCCAGCAACCCATACCTGCTGAGTATTCTCATCTTCAAAACGACTGAGGTCGGCATCAATGCTGGATTCAGAGTCCAGAAGAAACTGTGCCGAGGTAACCACTCGCTCACCCTCCGCGACCCCTTTCAGTACCTCTACCTGATCACCCACTCGCCGTCCCATAGCCACCCTGACCGAGCGATACCGTCCGTTACCCAGTGCCTTAACAACCCGTTGCTTATCTTCGGTTTGAATAACCGCTTCTGCAGGTATCGCCAACGCAGAAAATCCATCCATACCAATGCGTACCTGAGTGTACATATTGGGCTTCAATTCTGTGTCGGGGTTAGGGAATCTCAACCGCACTCTCAGACTGCGGGTCTTCGGATCAAGCTCGGGATAAACGTAATTTACCTCGCCCTGCCAGACCTTGCCGGGCAGGTAATCCACAGACATAAAAGCTATCTGTCCTTTTTCAATAAAATGAGACTGACGCTCAAACACATCCGCCATCACCCAGACATCATCAAGGCTGGCCAGTTCAATCAGTGTTTTTGAAGGCGTAACATAAGACCCATCACGTATATTAAGTTGAGAGATATAACCATCTTTGTCCGTATAAAAAGGAAGGGTTCGCTTTATTTTTTTCTGCCGGACAATCCTTTCCACGATTTTTTCAGGAACATCTAACGATGAAAGTCGCTCTCTGGATGCTCTGATCAACGCTGAGTTTCCGGAGGTAATCGCAGCCAGCAACTCCTCCTGGGCATTCACCAGCGAGGGTGAGTAGAGGTCAAACAACCGGCTGCCCTTTTTGACAAACTCGCCGCTGGAAGCAATCGTCAGGTTTTCCACCCAGCCATCAACCCGACTGTTCAACTGCATCAGGCTGTCTTCGTCATAAACCACCCGGCCAACAGTCTGTACCTGTGGCATGAGTAACTGCCTGCTCACCGCAGCAGTTCTTACCCCAAGGTTATTTTCTACTACCGGAGAAACAGACACCGTTCCGGGGAATTGCTCTTTATCAGAGGCCTCTTCATAAACCGGTACCAGGTCCATACCCATAGGGGATTTACCCGGCTTATCCCTGCGGTAGTTGGGATCCATGGGCGCAACCCAGTAGAGAGGCTCGCGCTCGAAAACCGCCTGTACTCCCGATGATTGAGTGGTTAGCCAGAGATGATAGCTTCCAAGTCCGGCAATAAACGCAACAATGACCAGCGCGAATCGAAATAATTTCCTGCTCATTAATAGCTGCTCCCTGGCATCAGATAATCAATACGGGCAAGGCTCTGTCTGATATCAGCCTGAAGCCTTTTAAAGGCCAGCCGGGTATCCAGCAGAGTTCGGTATGACTGAATCACACTGTTAAAGTCCTGTGCATCCGATTGATAGGCATTCAGTGCAGCCTGAGACTGGCTTTCAACATCCGGCAGCAAATTATTGGCGTAATGATCAAGCCGCTGACTGAGACCACGATAACGGGCGACCTCTGCGTTTAGCTGCCCAGTCAGCTGACGCAACAAATCCTGCCTCACTGACAACGCAGCCTCCTTACGATACTGACTGGCCAGAAGCTGACGATCCTGTCGATTTGCCGTGAACAACGGCAAGTCCATCATCACCATCAGGGAATATTTATCACGGTTATCATCACTGCCCATCATGGCCATATCACCCTGCTCACGACCATAAGCCAGCTCTACGCCAAACTGTGGTTTGAATCGTTCTCTGGCAAGGGCAACCCCCTGCTCTGCCTGATCAATCACCCGTTCCGCCTCATGAACCATTGGGTGATCAAAAGAAGCATTAATAGCTAATTCATGTCGAGCCTCAGGCAGATCCGGCAAATCAGAGCCGACCTGAGTGATCGTTGTTTCACCTAACCAGCGGCCAAGCCTGGCAAGGCTTTCTGCATGGCTGGCTGAAAACGACAGAGTCTGATCATCAAGACGGGAAAGCGCGACTTTAGCGTTATAGACATCCTGCTGTCTTTTCCTGCCTTGGCTGTACATGGATGCTGTGACTGTTACCAGAGACTCATACAGGTTGCGGTCAGCTTTAAGTGCCACCAGCGCCTGCTGCCAATACCACACATCAAGCCAGGCAAGACGAACATCCCGTTGAACGGAAAGCTTACGGTTAGCTTCAGCCGCATCCATTGCTTCTTTTTTCAACGTCAACTGGCGTTTCTGGATACCGTTACTGTCCCCCCTGGGAAGCATCTGCTCCACTTTAAACTCAAGCATTCCCTGGTTGAGCGGATCCAGATCATTACCCGCAGATTCATAGTGCCAATCGATAGTTTTGGATCCATCCAGCCTGATGCGGCAATCGACTCCTGCTCAATCATTCGGGACTGGGCTGAAAACTGTTTCACACCTTCATCTATTGCCAGAGCAATCCTTTCTGCCTCTAGCAGTGTTAATCCAGCAGCACTGGCTCCCGCCTGACTACCAGCCACACTGTTCGAAGTCAGCAGCATAAGGCCCGCTATCCCGGCCAGCTGCTGACAGCGTCGGACAATCCCGACATTCCATTTAAGTAACATTAAAATGTCCCTTGAAAACAACACTCAGGGATCGACCATGCAGTGACAACACAGCCGACCACAGCGCCTTCCCGGTATCACCGGAAAAACAGTTCAGTTTTAAGTTTTCAGGAACAACTATTCGAGGAAGGAGACGTTCGCGAGATAGATATCAGGGAGGGATGAGAGAATATCAGGCTCAGTAAACTGCTGCCAAAAACGGACATTCGTCGTTTGATTCAGGACTTCCTGAACAACAATATAGAGCAGTGAGAACAGAGGTTTGAGATCAGGACCCGCAGAGGTTTGCAGCACCTCACTGTCGTTTTCACAATCCGGGTAGGCTGCTTCCATTGCTGCCGTGGGTTTCGCATCAATAGCACAGCAGTCATGCAGGCCTTCGACATTTTCAGCTGACCCAGCATGACTTAATTCTGCTGTGACAACATAATCTGAAAAGCTTTCGCCCTGATGATGCGTAACCTGCACTTCCGCAACCGACATCAGACAAAATTGCAGGACAGACAGCAGCATCATGACCATAAAGGCCACGCTCAATGAGCGGCGATGTCGATGATGCAATATCTGTAACATGAGAATTTCTGAAGCTTTCTTAAACAACAAAAAGAATAGTTAATGGAATGCATATAACCATTTTCATCGGCAGCAAGTCAATCTTGATCAGCCTTTCAACACGAATGAAAGAGTATTGACGCAAGGCAACGGACACCGTCTCAAGCACCGTGCAAAACCGATTGCCAACTGATAATGTGAGGCCTGCCTGACAGATTAACACGCAAGTCACTGTTACGCGCTCTATCGGATGTCCAAAGAGACATCGGGTGTGCAGGGTGGCTCTGAAAGTCTTAATCAACCGGTTCCTGCACAGTGCCAACAGCTCACACCCAAAGTAATTGGAGTTGCAGGTAGGCGGCAAGGGAGCGAAGCCCCAAGAGCTTAGATCAACTAAGTGACTGGGGTGAGCGAGTGCAGACAATACCCCTGCAGCTTCAAGTACGAAGGGTATATAAGAAGCACTTGAGGTGCCTTAATGGAAAGAATCTGGATCAAGCAGCCGCTGGCTGTCTTCACTGCCAATCAACTGGATGCCACCAACGGTATTGTTATCGAAGGTGACCGAATTGTTGAAGTTCTGGGAGCAGGACAAGAGCCAGCCTCCCCCTGTAATACGGTGATCGATGCCCGCGATCAGGTATTAATGCCCGGCCTGATCAATACCCACCACCACTTCTACCAAACCCTGACCCGTTGCTGCCCACCAGCACTGAACAAAAAACTGTTCCCCTGGCTGCAGACCCTATACCCCATCTGGGCTGGTCTGACTCCCCAGATGCATCAGCAATCCAGCAAACTGGCTATGGTGGAACTCCTGCTTTCCGGCTGCACGACTATGGCCGACCACCATTATCTCTTCCCGCAGGGACTGGAAAGTGCCATTGATATCCAGGCAGAAACGGCACTCTCACTAGGCGTTCGAGCAACCCTCACCCGGGGCTCCATGACGCTGAGTCAGGAAGATGGTGGCTTACCACCCAAGTCGGTGGTTCAAAGCGAACAAACCATTATGGACGACTCCAGCCGTCTTATTCAAAAGTACCATCAGAAAGATAATCGCCAATTGGTAGAAATTGCCCTGGCACCCTGCTCACCATTCTCTGTCACCACCGACATCATGAAAGAGAGTGCAAGACTGGCCCGTGAACATCAGGTTCACCTGCATACCCATCTGGCAGAAACCGAAGATGAAAATAATTTCTGCCTGGAAATGTTTGGCTTAAGACCGCTGGATTATCTGGAAGAAGTTGGCTGGCTCCATGATCGGACCTGGCTTGCTCATGGTATCCACTTTAATGATGAAGAGGTTAAGCGACTGGGCAAAGCCGGCACCGGTGTCTGTCACTGCCCTTCATCCAATATGATTCTTGCTTCCGGTATCTGTCGGGTGAAAGAACTCAGGGAAGCCGGTTGCCGGGTAGGTCTGGGTGTTGATGGCAGTGCGTCCAATGACCACAGCAATCTTATCCAGGAAGTACGTCAGGCCCTGTTGATTCAGCGCCTGAGATACCAGGCCGACGAGTTTTCTCATCTTGATGCGCTCTACCTTGCCACTAAAGGCAGTGCCGAAGTGCTGGGGCGTGAGGATATCGGCGAGCTGGCGGTTGGTAAGAAGGCGGATATTGGCCTGTATAAACTCGGTGAGCCACGATTCAGTGGTGCTCATGACCCGTTAGCAGCGCTGGTCGTTTGTGGTGCTAACAACGCCAATAGCGTTATGGTGAATGGTGAGTGGCTGATGAAAGATCTGGAGTGGCTGGGTGGGGATTTACAGGAGCTAATGACGAATCATCACAAAGCAGCAAAAGAGCTTTATCAATAGAAGTTAACATTCAATATCAAAGGGAAGTCCTTCACTTCCCTTTGGTTATTTCCCCAGAAGTATCTGCTTTGCCTTGCTATCAATTGTTAATTAAATCGAATGTACCAGTGAAGCTCTAAAGCAGAGTTACTGTTGGTAGGTCGAGTTTTGTAAGCGAGCCAATACAGTCGTTGGCCTGATCTCAGGGACACGTCCGGTATCTCTGACCCCGGAGCCATTCATGGTCATCTTTATGACCTGCTCATGAGTACCAGGCAGATTGCCGTTATAGCGATACTCAGGTTAGAAACTCTTATTACAGTCCTTGCATCTATACCGCTGGTGACCCGTCTCAGCTTTCCCGTTCTTAACAACATTGATCGTTTGTTGACAATGGGTGCAGGCAACTTGAACTAAAGCCATAGATGACTCAAAAAGACAGGAATGTATCAGATCAACACCTCCGACACATCACCCATTTCTGAGTGTGAGAGCTACAGAATCTATCAGTAGCTGGCTCATATCAAAATTTCAGTCGATTGCACTCATTGTATTAATCCAGTTTTACTTCAATAAGACACGTCATAAGACATATATGGGAAGCGCAGAAAGTTTTTCAGTATGGAAATGTGCTTACCCACACATTTGACCCACTACCCATAATGTAATAATGGACATCAAGGCATCTTCTTTACTGGCTCATTTAAAGCACTAAAGGCTGCTTTTGCCCTACCCTGTAATTCATGACCAAAATTTGTCATCTTCTTTTTTATGCTCGGTGAGAAGTCATATGTCTGAAAATAACTAAACCCATTAATAAAAGTATTTAATGATTTCATAAACCCTGGCGTAATCCCTGCATCATCAAGTACTTTCAATCCAGTTGCAAAATGAGCCGCCGACTTAGCTTTATAAGCTAAAGTTTCTGTCCGCTTGGATAATTTATCGAATATCTTTTTAGGGGTTAACACATTTCCCTGAAATACAGTCACTGCAGAGCTAGTCCCACTGCGATAAGGCATTACAGCTGATTTTTTATCAGGATTTGTATCATCATCATTTTGACCAAGAACAATTCCTTTCGCTGCAGCCACATCATCAACCTGACTGTTAGCTGAAGCAGAGCTATTTTCTTTAGCAGCTTTTAACTTAGTTTTTAATCCAGCCCTGAAGGACTTTCTTGCTTCTTCGAATGAGGCCACTGCACCAGAAATTATTTCATCCTTTAGATCAGACCTGTCTTCATCAGATAATTTATCCCATTCTTCTTTTGCTTTTTCTTTACTTTGGGCCAATCCATTATTTATACCCCCTATAGTTTTAAATTTCTCATTACTTAAATCACCAGGCTTGAGGATTTTAATATAGCAAGGCAACAATAATATAATATCCATATCACTCAAACGGCCAACACCCTCCTTCATAAATTGAACAAGTTCTTTTTTAAATTCCGGATCTTGGTCTTTTTGAACAAACTTGTTTTCAGATGAATCATAGCGTCGATATTCAGGCAATTGATTTGTTTTAATATCAGTAATATCATCACTTATTTTTTCAAACATGCCCTTAGTCATCAGGCCAGGAGGTACAGGCTCTTTATAAGTCAGTCTTCGACTTTTTCCTATGGAAGATTCCTGAGAGCCTGGTTTTTCATCAGGACACTTAATGTCTTTCACACAACATTCTAGAGCTTTTAATAAAGCATAGGAAAAACCTTGTATTGCTAATTCATTTACACCTATATACTTACAATCTCCTACGGCATCCCATTCGCCAGCAGGATAGTTTTTCCTGTTCTCCTGATTTCTTTCAGGATTTCCGAAGAACGCATCTCTCCTAGACTGAGCAAAACTGAAAATAGCTCGAAGAAGTCGTTGAACTTCATGCCCTAAAACAGTATTTTTTATACTAGCTCTCATTTGATCGGTTAGTGAAAATTTAAAGCACCCCTCTCTACACTCTCTGTCACTCAATTTACAGAAATTTTGAATGAGATCTTTTTCATCTATTTCCTCCCCTTTTTCTAAAAGCCTTCTGGAAAATTCACTCTGTTCGATATCCTCTTTGTTTTTTAGAAATTTTAATGCTCCATAAACCTCTAGCAAAACCAAAAAATCCTGTGCTTTTAGAACATCTTCAGAAGATAAAAATTCAACAATTTTACTCTGATCTGTCTTTCACCACACCAATTGATATTTTCCTGAAACCTGTTGTCAAAGGACTGA
>OODV01000274.1 GCA_900299555.1 uncultured Endozoicomonas sp. | reverse complement strand
TGTTTGGAATAATCTTCGTGCAATATATTTGGCTACAGGGCTTTCATTTCAAGGGCTGAAGGGTTTTCTGACAGGCACTAATTAATTGTTATTGCGTATTTTAATTTAATTAAAAGGCTGGAGTTATCCGGCTTTTTAATTAATTGAGTACTCTCTAAGTGTATCCTGAAAATATAATAAGTCATTTAATATCTTCTTTTCCTTTGTGCTCTTTATGTTCTCTGTGGTTAAAAAAATCCCATAAAAGGAATGGAAAAGGCGTTGGCCGTTTTTGTCATTGCTGATGGCCGGATAGCGATTTAAGGTTAGTAACAGTGGAAATCTGGTGGGGGTAAATGCTGGCCGGAATGTAGATTTTCATAGCAGAGCTGATTGATAACCCGAATAAATTCAAATGCGCGCCAGCAGCATTGACGATCAGCCCCAGTCGAATGACAACAACAATAATAAACCGATCGAGAAGTTGATAATGCAAAACACAGATGCCTATAGCGTTATAGATGCCCATAGCTTCATGAAAGTACCAAGGAAGTCGATCCTGGCATTGGCTGTGTCTGCCGCGGTGTCGGCCGGTGCTGTCGAGAACAGTTATGCACTCTCTTTCGAACCTGCTGATGAGGTGACCGTTCACTGGGATACGACCGTCGGTTACAGTGCCGGATGGCGGGTGAGTGAGCAGGATGCCAAGGCTCTGGCTCAACCTATCGATGATGACGGTAACCGGAATTTTGCAAAGGGGGCCATGATCAATAATCGCTTCAGTATTTTAAGTGAAGCGGATATTCAGTATAAAAATTACGGAGTGTTTATCCGTGCTCAGCTTTAGAGCTTCACTGGTACATTCGATTTAATTTTTATATGAGTTAAACCAACCGTCACACATAATAAATCCAGGCGGTTGTGATGTACTCTTTAGAACAAACAAAAATATTAAAAGAACTTTCGTTCTATATTACTTTCCTTACCAGAGCTGTTTCTGCGAAAGCTGCACCAGTGTTTTGCGAATTGCTCATTGGTAGCATGCTCTCCGGTGAGGGGTTCCTGACTCAGGCTCTGCTTGCCATCCAGTACGATAAAGTCTGGAGCAGCTATCATCATTGGGTTGCCTTCGGGTGCTGGCGTTGGCGAAATCTTGCTCATCAACTGACACTGTTAGTCAGTTCCAAAGCACCTGAAGAGGAACCGGTTCCCGTTATTCTCGATGACCTGATCCTTGAGCGTTGTTCAGAGAACGCGCCTGCCTGTCGCATCCACCGACAGCACAGCCAGAAAAAGAACCGTGC
>OODV01000596.1 GCA_900299555.1 uncultured Endozoicomonas sp. | reverse complement strand
TACGTTTTCTACCTCTTTTCTTAATGGGTGAAGGTGGTAATGCTTCCACCGGCAGAGCGAACAGAGCCCTGTTTTTAGGAATATTGCCGATGATTTCAAACTCCTGATCAAGTGCTGGCAGCATCATTGTTTTGTTCATAAACCAACTATCAGTCAGTATTCGTATTGTGCGATGAGCGAGAGTCTTACGAAGAGACGTCAGCATGCATCTGGCGATCTTCAGCTTGCTGACATTTCCTGATTTTGGTGCTGGAAATGCCATAACAGGAACCGCTGTATTGACGCCATCAGAAGGTCGCTTAAAGGCAATGGCAAGAAATACCCAGCATTGCCCAAGAAGATACTTCGCACGGTTCTTTTTCTGGCTGTGCTGTCGGTGGATGCGACAGGCAGGCGCGTTCT
>OODV01000132.1 GCA_900299555.1 uncultured Endozoicomonas sp. | reverse complement strand
AAAGAAGGCCCAGTCTTGCCATTTCTGGCTTTCAGGATTTTTGTCCCGTACACAGGTTATTGCTATAAAAATCACAGCCATTCTCAATACTCACTAGCTACTTACTGAGCCTCATGTTGATTAAATTATAATTTGTCCATTAGTTTAGCTTTTTTTATACTGTTGGATTGTTCTTATTGGAAATACTTATTTACAAACCAGAATAGCTTAGATGATTTCATTCCTGTTTGATGATCGTTATTAATCGATACTGATGAGAGAAATGTATGAGTCAGGCGCATACCGTAAATTAAATGACAAAATAGCACGGTGAATAATCAAAACTTTTATGTGGCGCTATTCTGAATAGTTCAACCTTTAGGGGAACAAACAATTGTGACGCAAGGAAACGATCACCTGTCTATATTTGACAGCCATTGCCATCTTAATTTTTCTGAATTTAATGCCGATCGTGCACAGGTGCTGAATCAGGCAGCCAGAGCAGGCGTGAGTGACATCTGTATTCCCGCCACAAAGCACGCTGAATGGCAACCCCTGATCAGTGAATCAGAAGCGCTGTCAAAGGAAGGTCCTGTCAATATAGTTACTGCCCTGGGACTACACCCCTACTTTATTTCAGACCACTACACTGACCATCTGTCTGTACTGGATCAGCTACTAAAACAGAGTCCTGCTAAAGTCATCGCAATAGGAGAAACCGGACTGGATTTTTTTGACCGGGCTATCACTCTCCAGCAAATAAAAGTCCAGACTGAACTGTTTACCGGTCATGTCGAACTTGCCTGCCAACATCAGCTACCATTGATCATTCACAGCCGGAAAAGCCACGATCAGGTTTTAAAAGTATTACGGAGATTTAAACCAGAATGCGGAGGAATCATTCATGCCTTTTCTGGCAGTGAACAGCAAGCTCTGGAATATATAAAACTCGGATTTAAGCTGGGGTTTGGTGGCGGTATTACTTACCCAAGAGCAACTAAAACACGACATTTGGCAACTACTTTACCCATCAACAGTATTGTTCTCGAAACCGATGCGCCGGATATGCCACTTAACGGGTATCAGGGAAAAAGAAATGAGCCGGAGAGAGTGAAACTTGTTGCTGAATGCCTGGCTGAACTGAGATGCATCTCTCTGATGGAGGTGGCAAAGGCCACCTCTCAAAATTGCAGGGCGCTTTTCAGGTTATAGTGCGTTATGAACCTTCTGCTTCCAACAACGTGTTCTGGCCGATGTTAATTTTTCTCGGCTTCATCGCCTCTGGAATTTCACGCTCCAGGTCAATATGCAGAAGGCCACTGTCCATGGTTGCACCAGTTACACGGACATAATCTGCAAGCTGGAAACGGCGTTCAAAATTACGCTCGGCAATTCCCTGGTAGAGATATTTTCGCTCAGTTTCATCTGTCTTTTTCTTGCCCAGAACAATTAAAACACCTTCACGGGTCTCAATCTCCAGTTCATCTTCTGCAAAGCCGGCAACTGCCATAGTGATGCGGTATTCGTTATCATCCAGCAGTTCAATATTATAAGGCGGGTAGCCATTATTTTTGGTCACCTGTGCATGACTGGCATTCATGGATTCCAGCAAATGAGCAACACGGTCAAAACCAATGGCAGAACGGTACAGCGGGGTGAAATCAAAATCAAAAGTACGCATTACCATATCCTCAATCGAGCAATAGGTTTATATCAATGGCTTTTCACAATGAACAAGCCTTGTTTAACAGTGCTCCTTTGAGCCACTGTTAACTTCAATATATGTACGTTTATTCTGATTCCAACCCCTCTCTTGTTAAAAGATTGTCAAAATAACCAACTTTTTAAAAAGTATCCAAGTGATGATCAAGCATCTGGTCTCCATCAAAGAGGTAACGTCCCTTGAACTGACGCCCTTTCAGCATCTCAGGTAGCCAGATAATGTCGTCTGCCCACATTTCTTCGTAAGGAATGCCATCAAGCGGGAACCAAAGCGGGATGGCTTCTTCGGTTTCAGCCGGGATACCTTCAAAATCATCAGCCATATACGTGTGAACGTGGATGGAATAACCATCGGTAAACTGAAATAAACTTTCACCGCAGAACTTCGGGTTGACCGGAGTAATACAAAGTTCTTCCTGAACCTCACGGATGGCACACTCCAGCATGGTTTCACCCGGCTCAAGACGACCTCCCGGACCATTTATTTTTCCGGCACCCAGCCCTCGCTTCTTCCGAATCAACAGGATCTGCCCGTCTTTAATGATAAACATCAGCGTAGCCGGGTCTTTTCCCTGCCAGGAATTCCAGTCAATGTCCCGCAATGATTGCATTAATATTTTCCTGCCTGAAGCCACATTAGGTTCTGTTAACATATCGCAGCTTCACCCTTTGCTACAGCAGTTCCTTCAGTCTGGGTTACCTCCTCATATAGAATCCCCCAAGCCATCAAACCATCAATAACCGGCTTGAGAGTCTGACCAAGCTCCGTCAGCCGGTACTCAACTCTCGGAGGCACTTCCGGATAAATCGTTCGAAGAACCAGTCCATCTTCTTCAAGACTTCTCAATTGAAGTGTAAGCATTCTCTGGGTAATCCGGGGCAGACGTCTTTTCAGTTCACTAAACCTCAGACAGCCAGACTCAAGCAGCTTGTAAAGAATCACTCCTTTCCACTTGCCCCCAATAATTTCCTGAGCCACTTCCACCGGGCATGGCTTACTACCTGCCAGATATTCCTGTTCTCCCCGCACCCCTGATACTCCTGATGTCGAAAAAGCTATTTAATGGTATAAAATTGATACTTAAATACAATTCAATATACTACCTATCATTTTTGTGCTTTCTTTCTATTTTATCCTGACACCAATAGAATGCGCAGCTCTCGACTACTGTTGTATATGGTCTGAACAATGAATACTGCCCTGCGTAAACAAATTCTGGATGCTTTCAACTTCCGTCACGCCTGCAAAAGCTTTGATGCAAGCCGGAAAATATCCGATGAGGATTTTGATTTCATTCTGGAAGCCGGACGGCTTTCTCCCAGCTCATTTGGCTTTGAACCCTGGAAGTTCCTGGTAATCCAGAATCCAGATTTAAGGGAAAAGATCAAAACCGTCAGCTGGGGAGCCCAGGGGCAGCTACCAACAGCTAGTCATTTTGTCATTATTCTAGCCCGCAAAGAAAACAGCATGCATTATGAGTCTGAATATATCCTGGAGCATATGCGTAATGTTAAACAGCTGCCTGAAGATGTTGTGGATATGATCAGCGAGTTCTATCGTGACTTTCAAAACAGTAACTTCCGGTTGACCGAATCTCCCAGGGCCATGTTTGATTGGGCCTGCAAACAGACTTATATCGCACTCGGCAATATGATGAGCGTAGCTGCTCAAATAGGCATTGACTCCTGCCCAATTGAAGGTTTCGATCGTGAAAAGCTAGAGCCACTAATGGAGCAGGAAGGCCTGTTGGATATGGGTGAGTTTGGCGTCAGTGTGATGGTCGCCTTTGGTTACCGGGGAAACAAGCCTTACCCAAAAACTCGCAACCGACAGGAGGCGGTTGTCCAGTGGCACTAATAGCCTGTTCATGATCTTTCTGCGGGACGCAAACAGTGATTTAACGCCCCTTTTTCTCTATTCGTAATAGGCCATGAACCAGCTCTAAGAAGATTCAGTTACATAGCAAGATCGCTGAGGCAGAGTAATGTCAGATGGTTGCTCTCAAACCCACCAGTATCAATGAAGTGGGTGTTTCCCAGGGTTACTGGTTCATCAACAATGGTATGACCACAGAAAATATGGTCAATACCTTCAACCAGAGAGTCATCATTGGTTTGAATCCGGGCTCTTGACCACTGCATAGCCCAGACTAAATCCGGATCAGATTCAACCTGATCCGGAGCCCAGAATGGCAACGGGTATTCAGCATGGCAAATGGCTACTGTTCTGCCACCAGCAATGTCAACAGAAATGAGTACTGGTTGCTCAGACGCCTTATCAGCATACTTTTTCATTTTTTCTGAAGAAACCTGCAGATGCCAACGTCCACCGCAGAGAACCCATTGTGCTATCTCATGGGAGGATGGATGCCGCACCGTTTCAATCATCCATTGCTCATGATTGCCACGAACACAGTGAAACCAAGGCTGCTCCATCAGGGAAAGGCATTTTTCAGAGTCAGGCCCCCGATCAATCAAATCTCCACAGCTAAAACACCGATCCGTTTCCCAGTCAAAGCCAACGCTGGTCAATAACGACATCAGGAGATCATACATTCCATGCAAATCACCAATAACAAAATCACGGCCAACTTCATTCTGGCGAAAGTGCTGGTAAACCATAAATCCTCCCTGGATTTCTGATTAGAGTTAAATTCTTTACATTCAAGCCAGCTCAAGTTCTGTTGACTATACGAGCCACTGAGCCTAGGGTTTGTCCCTCATTACCAGTTTAGCTACTCCATCATCCGGGTTGATGGATATTGTAAATTGCCGGTAACTGCTCAAAATGTTGCCCAGCATCGGCTCCTGAGCCAGTTCCCGAAAAGACAGCGGTATATCAGCAGCTAACCGACCCTCTGCCCTCATCCGCTCCGCTTCTTCATAAACCCTGAGCATAACTGGCAGTACTTTACGAATCGTTTCCGGCAACCCTGCGACAGCAATGGCATTGGCATAGACAGCCGGCCCATAAGTCGGGGATGGCGTACCCAAAGTGGTTAACTGCTTCCTGTTGTACTGAATCCACTGCTTCTGCTCACTCTCCGACAGACTTTTAAAGCTTGCATACAAGGCTCTTCCCTCAGCCGGTGCGAACAGTCTTGCTGTAGCTCCCAGAGAAGCGAGGGCAAGGAATTCATTCGGATTTCTGGTCAATGTATTCAGATGCAACCATTGTCCCCGCTTTTGCAGGTATGCCTGCATAGGGTTCATCTTCGGCTCTCTGAACAGTCGATCCAGCAGCAACTTCAGTTGATTCATTGATCGCCAGGTATTCTGGGTTAGATAGACCGATCCCAATGGATCTGAATGGCCACGGAACCCTGCAATATTCACTACCCAATGGTCATACCAGAGATTCAGGTCAGTGCGGCTGATGCTCTTGTCCTGTATTCCAGTATTAAGCACCGTATACATGGACAGTGAGCCTTCGTTATACATCATATGGCGAAGGTGGCTGTGCGGCAGGTAGACAATTTCGAACAGTCGGGCCGCCGCGGGATGTTTTGTAATAATCGAGTGTGCCAACGGGTAAATCTGATCTGCGTATGGTGCAGTTGCAGAGAGGAAATCCACAGTATCTTCAGGAACAGGCTTATCCAGCACTTTGCCAGCCCGCTGGCGCGCTTCAGGAGAGAGCGTGACGGCGTCAAGAATAGCAGTAGCCCTGAGAACCTCATAAGAGACTAAGTCCAGCCTGGCAATCTCTCTGGAAAGCTGTCGGAAAGATGGCTCGGTTAGCCTGGGTATTTCAGGATTAGTCTGAGGCGCCACAAACGCCTCATAGGCTTCATGTGATCCGGTTCTTAGCAGCTGCAGGCAATACAAGCGGGATAGAGCCCTTGAAATCTCACGATGTATTGACGTCGAAGGTAGCTGTGTTGACAACTCAGGTGTGAATATCGGGTTGCCCAGCACCCATGAGAGTTGCTCAATCTGTTCCTGGGTAATCTCCAGGCGACCAGCAAAATGCTTTTGGATATACAGCCTTATGGGATCCAGTCGGTTTTCAGCGACAGTCGGCAGACTGGCCACCAGCAGCAATAGCAGTAAAACCCAGGGTAAGGTCTTTGTTCTCATAGTGAGTTTTCTTTTCTGGAGGTTGCTCTGACCGGAAACAGAAGGTGAGTAGCCTGTCCTGGAATAAAAAGCCTCCCAAGCCATGAGACAAGCAGGCGGTAGATTTATTTCATCTGCAAGTACATGGCTAACGCCAATATCTGTCTCCAAAGCTTGCAGCAACAGGCCTCAGGGATGCTAAGAAAGATAGATGCTGCTGGTTTAGTCAGCCACATGAAAGCGTCATTATTCCGTAAAGATATATAATATCCTTCTCCCACCCAACGACCCTGGCTACACGGTTCTAACAACAGATGCATTGTTTTTTAGAGCGGCTTCCAAAATGGAGACTATTCTTAATCGATATTTCAAACCCGATAACCATTTTGACATTTAATAAATTGACAGGGGGAAGACAGCCATGGCTGACCTCGACCTGACCACTAATCTGGTTGATCAGTCCTTTTCAGAAATAGCCCACAGCTATTGCAGCAAAGACCTGGACGCAATCGTTAGTCACTACAATCGTGATTCCAGCCTTCTTTTCTGGAATGCTGAAGGCGACACCATTACGTCGATTGACCAGTTAACGCTCTGGTACGAAGAGCTGCTCAGGCTGTTTGATATCCAAGCGGTCAACTTTCGGGTTGAAGACATCTATGCTGACGAAAACACCATCGTGGCCGGCAGTATCTGTGTGCTATCCACTTTAAGGAAGCTCGGGGAAGATGAGCTCGAAGAAGAACAATCCCTGAGGGCAACCCATCTATTTAAACAGCATAATGGTCGATGGTTTATTAATCACCTGCATGTTTCACCCACCCACTTTTTACCTGACTGATGACTCAAACAACATCCACACCGTCTAAGCGATGCATTACTGCATCTTCGAGCCAGTATAAGCTGGCATGTTCTGTATCACTGGGGGGGATGCTGGAAATCTATGATTTCCTGATATATGGTTTGATGGCCAGTTATATTGCCGATAACTTTTTCCCCGCCGAAGACCATATCACCTCGCTACTCAGCACTTTTGCCACCTTTGCCATTGGTTATCTTACCCGCCCGTTGGGAGGCATTGTCTTTGGTCACTTTGGCGACCGCTATGGTCGCAAAAAAACCTTTACGTTCTCCATTTTTCTGATGGCACTGACTACCACATTGATGGGGTGTCTCCCCGGATGGGACAGTATTGGAGCAGCAGCTCCAGTGATACTGATCGCATTGCGATTGCTTCAGGGTTTTTCCCTTGGAGGGGAAATTCCCGGAGCGATTACGTACCTCAGTGAGAGCACACCAGAAAGGCGTGGGCTGGTCATAGGCATCCTCTTTCTGGCAATCATGATCGGCATATCCTTCGGTACATTCGTCCACGGAATGCTGGAAATGTATCTTGCCCCTGATGATATGAAGGAGTGGGGCTGGCGCGTTCCGTTCTGGATTGGAGGTTCCCTCGGAGTTATCAGCTACCATATCCGCAAACACTTCTCTGAGTCTGGTTTATTTGAAGCTCTTGACCAAACCAAGGCACGAGCCTCCATTCCCATCGTTCTATTGTTTAAACAACATACCCGTGGGGTTATCTGCGGATTCATGACTATTGGGCTGTGCGGAGCAACCGTAACCATCTATAGTATTTACATGCCAAGCTACCTGTCTTCGTTACTGAATTTTCCCAGAGAAGCGGTTGCCTGGCACACCACTCTGGCATTCCTGATGCTTTCACCCTTATGCCTGATCTTCGGGATGCTATCTGACCTGATTAATCACAAGCTTATTCTTGGCGTTATGGCGGTTATCATTGCCACTATTTCCTGGCCTGCATTCCAGTATTTTTCTTCACCTGCAGCAGAGCTTAATAAGATCATGCTGATCTGCGGACTTTTAGCTGCAACGGCATCAGGAGCTTTACCACCGATCCTTATCAGCTTCTTTCCAACAGAAGTTCGCTATACAGGCATTGCCACCTGTTACAATATAGGGTTTACTGTTTTCGGTGGTATTGCACCATTTACATCAACACTGTTAGCTAAATACTCGGATAATTCATCAGGGCCTGCTATTTACCTTTCAATAGTTGCATTGGTCAGCATAGTGGCTTTATTTATCCCCTGGCCAAATGTTAAGTTGATTACTGATGATGAGACAGAAGAACCCTAATAAATAAAGTCATCACTTTTTTACTTAGAAAGCCTGCTGCTTTATATTTTAGGTGGAGGTTCAGAGGAGTTGATAGTGCTCTCGGTAGATAAATTCTCCGATTACTTTATCGTGAACTTCTTCTGATCTTGAAAAGCAAATAGATCGTCGAGCCAACCTCTTCAGACGTGTCCTGAAATTCAGGTTCTGCCTCTCTATACGCTGAGTAAAATGCTTACCAATAATATGTTTTTTCTCTGGTAACTGCTTCGCATAGGATGCCCAGTCATCCGTACAGAAAAACTCAAGGCTCTTTTGAAAAGTGAGTGGGTAACGCTGTATTCTTAATCCAATACTCTGCATGACATCACAGGCCTGAAGACACTCATGGAAGAATTGTTTCAGAATGCCCTTGGAATCAGTTATCCCTGGTACATTGAGTCAATTGAGTTCAATACTGAACAATCCAGATTGGATATTTTTCTTAACTTTCAGCGAGGGGCAACCTTCAAAGATAACAGTGAGGATGATCCTTCTGGCAAGGAGTACCCAGCATACGATACCTTTCAGAAAGAATGGCGGCATATGAACTTCTTTCAACATGAATGTTATCTTCATGCACGCGTACCAAGGATCGAGCGGGATGATGGGAAGTTCCGCCTGATCCCTCCTCCCTGGAGTGGCAAACTCAAAGGGCTCACAC
>OODV01000135.1 GCA_900299555.1 uncultured Endozoicomonas sp. | reverse complement strand
TGGTTTATACAACCTGTTCCGGGTCAGAAGAAAACTGTTAGCAGGCTGACCATAGGGTCAGTGCGTCTGAAGTTCAGGCTGCACTGGTAAAAGAGCCTGAAAAGCAGCCTATATTGTCATTTTTGATTTTTTTTTAACCACTGGAAAGCTTGAAATGGAAGTCTCGACACCTTTTTCAGAGGTTCCTTATAAAGAACTCTCATACTTTTCTTTGTAGCCAACAGTAAAACAGAGTTTGCGCTCTCAACGTTGCTCAACGAATATATTGACCAATAAAATATTTTCCTCGCGGTTTGTTTATGTCTCTGGAAAGTGGTCTGGCATTTTTGTCGCCATCCTGATACTTGGGGTAACACTAGGGCCTGGTGTTTTTTCGCTATTGGCAAGAACACTTGTCAGTGGTGCCCGCAGTTGTATTTTTCTTGTTCTGGGTATGGCCGTCAGCGATGCTCAGAATCCTCCTGTGCCGTCTCGGGATAACAGACCGCATCAGGGGAGAAAGGGAAGTGCCAGGATTCATCAATAGCATGTTGGCAACAAATGGTTTCGACTGTCGTTATACGCTAACCAAACTGAGTTCGTAGCAGAGCCAGCAGTTTCTAATTCAAGCTCATTTTTCAATAACCCATCGGTGCATGCAGCAATCATGAACACCATGATGACCTAACGACTGAGCATAAAGGTACAAGCACCCAGCCGGTTAAAGATCCAGAAACGCTCTGAAGCACTCACGTCTGCTGGCTCACTGAAAAATAGTTTATTTTCAAGGATCCGGTGAAGAGTAAACATGAGACATGATCAGCTCTGATCAAACACCTTCATTAATCGTTCCCGGGCAGAAGCACTGTTATCAGGGTCTATACCCTGCCTGACCATCGTATCACGCTGCTGTTGCTGAGCCGCTGCCTCAGCCTGTCGGGTGATCTCTTTGTTGCGACCATCTTCCAGCCCTTTCAGGATGCTGGTTTCCAGATCTTCCCCTTCCAGTACCCGATTGCAGAGAATCTCATAATTCCGTTCAAACACCGGGAAAGCAACCCGCTGCTCTTCACTACGCAGCATCATCCAGCCCGTTTCACGGGCAGCAAGATAGACAGCAATATGTGACCAAGGGTAATCACGGCTCTGTTTTGGGGCATAACAGGCTTCATAATACGCTTGCAAGGGTTCTTTCAATCCCACTTCGTCATAACGCAGCTTGCACAGCTCACGAATATCACTCAAGTCTGGAAAGAACTTGGCCGTATCCAGTGCTTTCTTTGCCGCCATCAAAATACGACGGGGGCTGAATTCCTGAAGAGAGTTTTTCCAGACCCGCTTGGCACGGATAATATCTTCGTGAGACTGGAAAGCTCGCTTGAATTTCAGCGGGTAGGCATCTTCCAGCAGAGTAAACAATGCATTGATAGCATCCACATGATCCGCCCCGGAGCGTGGTTGCTGCGAAGCGTTGCCAGAAGCTGCCTGATCACAAGCTGCAGGTGCCTGCTGAGTTAGGGACTGCTGATCACTCGTCGCCGTCTTCGAACTGGAAGCCGTCGTCCCAGCTCCGGTCTGTAAGTTTTTCAGCTGTTGATCGATGAGCTCTTTGCCCTGTTTCACTTTGGTTCCGCTTCCACTGGTAGATGACGTGGGACTTAAACTTGTTCTGCCAGGCCTTACGCGCCTCACCGGTTTCATGCCAGTACAGTTTGAAATCGATCAACTGTGTAGCAATAAAGTCCAGCGGGATTCCCTGATGAGCCTGTAAAAACTCCAAAATCTCTCGAGATGGTGCAAAATCTTCCGGCAGGGGTTGAACCCGGGCTCCCTCACGAACCGCAGGCTGAGCCTCTATCTGACCAAAAACAGGATGTTCTTCCTGTTTGCGGGTGTCTGGTTCAATTTCCCAGGGTAATGCGCCTGCATTGCGCCGGCGGATATAGTGTTTGTTCTCGTCAGTCATGTAATCAACAATACCTGCCTTCCCGGTTCTGGTCTAGCTTGACCAACGATGTAAGTCTATTTTCCCATACCGTTTTTCCATACAGAAAAAACTACGCTTACAGATGATTATATAGCAATACATTGTCGTCAGCTCGGACTGAGAAGTTTGCTGTCGAAGCCAGCATATGACAATGAGTAAAGGACACAATATCCAGTAGCAGAGCATCATAGTCAATCCGTGAGCAAGTTATTCTAACAATGATCAATCCAAAAAATAATTACAATTCATTATTAAAAACCAACCTTGTACAGCCATAACTTACAACTATAAAAATCAGTTAAAAGAATAGGTATTTTGATTTCAAAATGAATTGAAAATACGGATAAAAAACATAGATAAATAGCTGGTTCAGGAAACTTTCTACAGTTCTCAATGATCTGATAGGGAAGCATTTTTTATCAGGAGATACAGAATGGACCACCTAAGCGGTTCTGCACTTCATCAATCAACAAGTTTTACGCCGTCACAAGTTCATTCAGATTCTCAAAAAGTTCCATATAAAGGCAAGGACACTGCATCAACCGATGGTACATCGATACTATCTGCTCATTCAGAGACTTCTGAAGGAATACCGGATGAACGAATTCAAGATAGAAGAGTGACACAACGTTTAGATTCTAAGCATACCTATACCCTAAGTGCGACTTATGATGATAAGCCACCTAAAATAATACCAGAAACATATGAAACTCAAAAAACACGCTTGGCTCTTGATGATAAAATTTCTGCTAAATTCTCTACAAGAGTGCAGCTATTATCGGCTGAGTGGGGCAGTATTGATAGCGTTCAAGAAAAAAAGCTTGGACAGACATTTTCGTTACAGGCGAACTATGGTGAAAAACAACCTGTAACACCTGAAACAAAAGAGCGTCAGTTTGATTTTGAAAAAGCAATTTCGGATAATGTAGGTGAAGGTGTTCAGCTACTAAAAGCTGATTGGGTTGTAGTCAACAATGAAAATAAAGCAGCGCTTCCCACACAACCAATACAGACATCCCACCAGAAAATAAGAGAAGCAGCAAATAAACAAGTTCAAGAAGCCACAGCAGAGCTTAAGCTCCAGCAAAATCGCCTCGCTGCAATGACCTTGACCTCAGGTCTCACTGAAGAAACGCCAGTAGGTGCAACGCCTTACCCAAAAAGTGAGGATAGTCGTTCGAGGGAGCTAATGAGGCACCAAGCTCTGCAGGAATCAAAGGATAGTACCACCGATCTTGAAAATTTTAGGAAAGAACTTCAATCACTTAGAAACGACTATGCTATCGAAAATTTTAGAGCTACCCAAGATTCGCCCTCACTGCGGAGAGCTGAAGACAACCTGACCCACGAAACGGCCACCCAGGACCACACCGGACTGGAAGCCCGGGACAGTCGCCATACCTCACAGGCATCATCCACCGCCGGCAGCCAGGCAGGCAGCCGTGCTGCCTCACCCTCCGGTTTCGACGGCCAGACCGGGGACTCGGAACTGTCGCTTGAAGACGACCTGCCCCGCAAAACGGCCACCCAGGACCGCACCGAACTGGAAGCCGGGGACAGCCGCCACACCTCACAGGCATCATCCGTCGCCGGCAGCCAGGCAGACAGCCGCGCTGCCTCACCCTCCGGTTTCGACGGCCAGACCGGGGACTCGGAACTGCCGGTTCAAGACGACCTGACCCGCGAAACGACCACCCAGGACCGAACCGAACTGGAAGCCGGGGACAGCCGCGCTGCCTCACCAGAATGGGAGACTGCTAGTGAGGGTGAGGAGAGTAATAAAAAAGATATAGTCAAGGATTCCCAGCAACGCCTCCCTCCTCGCCCTGACAGCCAGGCAGGCAGCCGTGCTGCCTCACCCTCCGGTTTCGACGGCCAGGCCGGGGACTCGGAACTGCCGGTTGAAGGCGACCTGCCCCGTGAAATGGCCACCCAGGATCGCTCCGGACAATACGTGTCAGAGACAACACGGCAAATCACTCCCAGGGAGGGTGCTCCGGAGGCAGAAGACAATTCAAGATACCCTAAATACAAATATTACCTCGAGTCAACCACAAAGCGATGAGGCTCGTATGGGTGAAGACGTAAGCGGAAGTCAAGTAGCAGATAAGTAGTTGGGCAAATGGAATCGAATATTTCAGGGTGAGTGGACAGTTACTATGCAAGTCATAGCTACGATTGCATAGCCATAGCTATGAGGTCTGAGTTGTAACGCCGCTGAGTGACCGGCCACTTGCTCAGAAAATATGACTTCATTTGGTTAACTACTTATATCAGCTGCAGTTGAACAGCGCCCCTGGCAACGTCTACCCGTTTTCGTGAAATAATCATTGAGGATGCAGACGGTAATACCAATCAAATAAGCATTCAGTTTGTGCACACGCTCGAAGAACTGCAGACACGACTTGAAATGGGGATAAAGAACTTCAAAAGTCAAAGTTATATAGACCAAGAGACAATAATGATTGAGGTGAAGTCCTTTGAAGAAGGGTCAGATGAAGGCGCTAAAACCAATCAGGCCTCGGCAGCCATGAAGACAGATGACAAAGTTCCTTTTGAAGAGACTCAGCCTGAGCTGATGCGTAGCAATATCGAAACAGAGGATAACCCCGAAAACACAGCAAGAAACATCATTGATTTGCTGAAAAAATCGGAGTCTCAAGCACATAGAGAAAAGCCTGCAAAAGAAGGATCCCAATAAAGCACTTAATAAGACAAAGTAAAAAGCGGGACTGTTCCGAATAGGCTTTCCTATGGACAGTTTGTATAATGGCGCATTCCCGTTTTTTTACCCGACCGTCAAGACAGAATCGAATGAGCCAACGCAAAATACTTGTCACCAGTGCCCTGCCTTATGCCAACGGCCCATTGCATATGGGCCATCTGGTGGAATACATCCAGACTGATATCTGGGTTCGTTTCCAAAAACTTTTTGGAAATCAGTGCACCTATGTCTGCGCTGACGATGCCCATGGCACCGCCATCAGCCTCCATGCCGAGAAGCAAGGCATCACCCCTGAAGAGTCCGTGGCCCGTATTAATGTTGAGCGGGTTCGGGATTTTGGTGAGTTTTATGTGGAGTTTGATAATTACCACTCCACCCACTCAGAAGAGAACCGCAAACTCTCTGAAGCCATCTACCTGGCCCTGAAAGAAAAAGGCCATATTGTTAGCCGCAACATTGTCCAGGCTTACGACCCGGAAAAGAAGATGTTTCTGGCGGATCGTTATATCAAGGGTGACTGTCCCAAGTGTGGAGCCCATGACCAGTACGGTGATAACTGTGAAGCTTGTGGTGCTACCTATTCTCCAGCGGATTTGAAAAATGCCCGCTCTGCCATTTCCGGAGCAGCTCCTGTTGAGAAAGAGAGTGAGCATTTCTTCTTCAAACTTTCTGATTTTGATGCCTTCCTGAAGCAGTGGACCCGTTCGGGCCCCCTCTCTAATGAGATTGCCAACAAGCTGGCAGAGTGGCTGGATGTCGGCCTTCAGGACTGGGATATCTCCCGTGATGCACCTTACTTCGGTTTTGAAATTCCCGGCGAACCCGGTAAATATTTCTACGTCTGGCTGGATGCACCAATTGGCTACATGGCCGCTTTTGAGAACCTGTGCCAGCGCCGTGATGATCTGAGCTTTGATGAATACTGGAATAAAGACAGCCAGTGTGAAGTACACCACTTTATTGGCAAAGACATCGTTAACTTCCACTGTCTGTTCTGGCCAGCCATGTTACACGGTGCCAACTACCGGACGCCAACCCGTGTCAATGTACACGGATATCTGACAGTGAATGGCGAAAAGATGTCCAAGTCCCGTGGCACGTTTATCACTGCCCGCACGTTCCTGGAGCATCTCGACCCGGAATATCTGCGCTATTACTACGCCGCCAAACTATCCAGCCGCATTGATGACCTGGACCTGAATACCGATGATTTCATCCAGCGAGTGAACTCGGATCTCGTAGGCAAGGTGGTGAATATTGCCAGCCGGAATGCAGGTTTTATCAAGAAGCGCTTTGATGGGAAACTCTCTGCCAATAATATTGCGCCTGAATTGACCACAGAGTTCCAGGAAGCGGCCGGTCGTATTGCTGACTGCTATGAAGGTCGTGAGTTTGGCAAAGCCATGCGAGAGATCATGGCCCTTGCAGATAAAGCCAATGCCTGGATTGATGAAGTGAAGCCCTGGGTGGTTGCCAAAGAAGAAGGCAAGGATCAGGAGCTGCACGACATCTGCAGCACAGGTATCAACCTGTTCCGCTTACTGATGATCTACCTGAAGCCGGTACTGCCAGCCATGGCAGTGAAAGCCGAAGCGTTTCTTAATGTAACGCCGTTGAACTGGCAGGACAGTCAGGATTTACTACTGGATCACAGTGTCAACAAGTTTGAACCGTTGATGACCCGCGTGGAAGCCGATAAAGTAGCGGCTATGATTGAAGCCAGCAAGGAGGTGCTCGCCCAGATGGAATCATCCAATAAAAGTAAAGGTACTTCGCCCACCTCTTCTGGAGAGTGGTTGGAAAAAGACCCCATTGCCGATGAAGTTGCGTTTGATGATTTTGCCAAGGTGGATCTGCGTATCGCAAAGATTGTGAATGCCGAACTGGTCGAAGGTGCAGGTAAGCTGCTGCGCCTGACTCTGGACATTGGTGAAGCGGAACCTCGTAATGTATTTGCCGGCATCAAGTCTGCCTATGCCCCCGAAGCACTGGTTGGCAAACATACGGTCATGGTCGCTAACCTCGCGCCCCGTAAAATGAAGTTCGGTGTCAGCGAAGGCATGGTGCTGGCGGCAGGACCGGGCGGCAAAGACCTGTGGATTCTTGAGCCCCACGAAGGTGCCCAGCCAGGCATGCGCGTGATGTAATTAAAGCCCGCCATAAAAAAGCCCCTTTAATGGGGCTTTTTTATTTTGTCTCCAGAACGATCAGACTGAATCAATTTCATCCTGCGTCAGATACCGCCATTCTCCGAGCCTAAGGGACGAATCAAGCTCAATAACGCCTACTTGCTCACGATGCAGACCAATCACCTTGTTACCGATGGCAGCAAACATACGTTTTACCTGATGATATTTACCTTCAGTAATGGTCAGCAAGACCTCTGAGGGTGAAAGGATCTCCAGAAGTGCAGGCTTGGTCAGCAACCTCTCCCCTTTCAGCTCAATGCCAGTGGCAAATAGCTCGATCAGCTCTCTAGTCTGAGTCTCTGGTAGAGGATCTGCTAGCTGTACACGGTAGCGCTTACCACAGACCTTAACCGGTGACGTCAGTCGATGGGACCATTGCCCATCATCTGTGATCAACACCAGACCTGTGGTATCCGCATCCAGGCGCCCGCCAATATGCAGTGAGGACGCCTTTGGAATATCCAGCAGAGAGAGAACCGAAGGATAAACCTCATCCACATTGGAGCAGAGTGTACCTTCCGGTTTGTTGAGCATGATATAGCGAAGCCCACGGGCCTTAACCAGCTCTCCCAGCAGGCGGACTTCACAGTCACCTGACACCTTGAAAGCACTGTTTTTTACCACAATCCCATCACAGGTAACTTCTCCACGATGCAAACACTTTTTTGCATTGGCACGGGAGAGCTCAGTACTTTCGCATAGGTATTTATCTAAACGCATACAAAGAGGCTGAATATAAAAAAAATGGATAATAATACTAAAAGTAGACGTTAACCATATAAAATAGATTATCAAAATCTCTTATCGAGTAAGTGACTAGCTTTTACAATCAATTGTGCAGACGCTGGAGAAGGTTATTTAATTACAATACACTCTTTGGATAAAATAGAACAATGCGATAAAAACTCAATCACTTTTGAAAGGAAAGTTACCTGTAGAAGTTCAGAACTGACCTGACAGTTACCGATTTTCAAGAGGGTGTCTGTCAGGTCAAATTCAGGCTATGAACTTTTCCTTCCAGATCTCTTTCCC
>OODV01000055.1 GCA_900299555.1 uncultured Endozoicomonas sp. | reverse complement strand
GCACGGTTCTTTTTCTGGCTGTGCTGTCGGTGGATGCGACAGGCAGGCGCGTTCTCTGAACAACGCTCAAGGATCAGGTCATCGAGAATAACGGGAACCGGTTCCTCTTCAGGTGCTTTGGAACTGACTAACAGTGTCAGTTGATGAGCAAGATTTCGCCAACGCCAGCACCCGAAGGCAACCCAATGATGATAGCTGCTCCAGACTTTATCGTACTGGATGGCAAGCAGAGCCTGAGTCAGGAACCCCTCACCGGAGAGCATGCTACCAATGAGCAATTCGCAAAACACTGGTGCAGCTTTCGCAGAAACAGCTCTGGTAAGGAAAGTAATATAGAACGAAAGTTCTTTTAATATTTTTGTTTGTTCTAAAGAGTACATCACAACCGCCTGGATTTATTATGTGTGACGGTTGGTTTAACTCATATAAAAATTAAATCGAATGTACCAGTGAAGCTCTAAAGCTGAGATCTCTCAAGGGCAGAATGACTTTCTGTGGAGACTTCTATTCATCGTCGGGATGGTCGGTGGCGGCTGGCTATCCATGCAGATCCTGGGAATCACCTTTCCGGAAACCTATAAAGCATCAACCCTCATTATCATCCTGGCGGGACTACTTGTTGGTATCGGTGCCGGGGTTGGTAACGGCTGCACCAGCGGTCATGGAATATGCGGTATCGGGCGTCTTTCTATCCGCTCCATTGTTGCTACCTGTGTCTTCATGGCAATAGCAGGCATTACCGTATTTATCCGATTGCATATGGTTTAAGGGCCCGTGTTTAAAGGAGAGCGTTATGAATTATGCGATTGCACTGCTAACCGGTGTGCTATTCGGTATTGGAATGGCACTGTCAGGCATGGTAAACCCCGAGCTGGTGACTGCATTTCTTGATGTCAGCGGTCAGTGGAACCCAACCCTGATGTTTGTAATGGGAGGAGCCCTGGCAGTGTTTATTCCCGGGTATCAATTGCTGATCAAAGCAAGAGCCAAACCAGTGCTCGGTAATGGTTGGAGCCTGAACAAAAGCAAGGTGATTGACGCGCCACTGGTGGTGGGTGCCAGCCTTTTTGGAATCGGATGGGGTTTACTGGGTGTCTGTCCGGGTCCGGCTGTAACGTCAGCATTTTCTGGCAACAACGACGTGTGGATGTTCATTGCCGCCATGATGGCGGGGTTGTTCATCAGCCATCAACTCAAAACTAAAATTTTGAAATGAGTCACTTCTGAAAGATACTTTTGACAACGAAGCCCACAAAGAGAAACATTACTTCTTTTTTTGTTGAATTGCTGAAGATCAAGAGATTCATAATCTTCGCAGGATATTAAGGGACTCCAGGGAAACTTTCCCGGTATTATGGAGTCATGCCAGTACAAGTCTTGAAACAATTTTTCATAAGCCTTCCTCCCATTTTGGATAGGCTGGACGGTGGTTTTGTGTATGCGCATGAATAAAACCCTTGCTAGCGTATGTGAGCGCATAACATCACTCAATGCAAGTGAACTACAGGAAAGAAGATCACTGTACTCCCCAAAAAAAACCTCCCTACAGGACTTATAAAATCAGTACTTAAATAGACTGCCGAGTGACCAACCCGGCAGTTCTACCTTAGAAAAAATAGATTAAAGATAAAATTAACTTATGTGGAGCAACCCATGTTATTCAAGATTGGCATAGAAAAACCGGAGAACGCCGACACTGCCTACAGCATTGTGATTCCTGCTTTGTGCAATAGTAATTACTCGGCTTTTTCCGCTTCTGATAATTTTGAGGATATTGTTGCTAACGCAAAGGACGCAGCCTTTAACATTATGGAAGAAATGGCCACCAATGGTGATTTAAACCTTCGCGAAATTTCGGAGTTAAATAAAATCGATTTTACTGGTCATCCGGACTACAAAGACTTCAAAGAATGGGCGTATATAGACATTGACCTGGATGCCGTATTTGGAAAACAAAAGAGAATTAACGTCAGCCTGCCTGACTTATTAATCGCGCATATAGATCAAGTGGTGCAGGCTGGCGGCAGGTATAAAGACCGTAGCGATTTCTTGAGCAAAGCCGCGCTCTATCAGTTAACAGAAAACAGACCATAGCCTCATAATCTCCCCCCCAGGACCCCGTCCATATGGGCGGGTAAGTCCTTATGCTATATGCTTGTTTCCAGCACTGCCAAACGGTCTGGCTATCTCATCTAGCCCACTTTGTGGACTTCGTGCAACCGCCCAGAAGAATGGAGGTGCCGGTAATTCAGGAGCAATTACCGGTTGCCTCTGTAGTTCAAAGCTTAGGGGCTGACCTTCCGTTTACGAGGCTGCCTGCCAGCTGGCTTTGAAGGCTTGGCTGAATCAGGCTTCTTGGCACTGCTCTTTTTCTTCTTACCCGCAACCTTCTTTTTGCTGGAAGCGGCTGGCTTGCCCTTTTTACCAGTCGTTTTGGAAGATTTCCTGCCTTTCGGCTTACGACCCGACGGCTTGCCTTCCTCGGAAGCACCTTTAGCAGATGATGAAGAGCTTTTTCCTTTTTTAGCCGCCTCTTCAGCTGCCTTCGCCTCTCTGAGCAGTTTTGCCTTGGCTGCTGCAGACTTAAATCGACTGCCTAACGCAGCACTTCCGGATGAGCGGGATTTTTTAGCAGAGCCAGACTTACCGGATGATTTTCTTCTCCCTGGCTTACTAAGTGCTGACAGCAGTTCAAAGTCGATCTTCTTATCATCCAGATCAACCTTGCTGACCATCACTTCCAGTTCATCGCCCAGACCAAACCGACGTCCAGTCCGCTCACCGCGCATACAGTGATGCACATTGTCGTAAATGTAATAATCATCTGGCAGGCTGGTCACGTGAACCAAGCCCTCAACAAATACATCTTTCAGCTCAACAAACAACCCAAAGCCGGTGACTGAAGAGACGATACCGCTGAAGGTTTGACCAATATGCTGCTGCATATAGTCACACTTCAACCAGTCCATCGCATCACGGGTTGCCAGATCGGCCCGTCGCTCTGTCGCAGAACAGTGCTCTCCCAAGGATTGAATATCGCCCGCTTTATAGGGGTAGATGCGCTTTTCAGGTATTGGGCTGGCCCCCACACGAACCACATGCCGGGAAGGGACCTCTGAGCGAATAATGTGACGAATCGCCCTGTGCACCAGTAGATCAGGGTAACGCCGGATAGGCGAGGTAAAGTGCGCATAAGCCTTAAAGGCCAGACCAAAGTGCCCCTGATTATCACCACTGTAGACCGCCTGACTCATCGAGCGCAGTACCACGGTCTGAATCACATGGTAATCAGGGCGATCTTTTACCTTAAGCAACAGTGCCTGAATATCACGAGGGGTGATTTTCCCTGAGGGAAGCGCCAGACCCTGGCTGCCAAGAAAACTGTTCAGGTTAAGCTTCTTCTCCAGCGTCGGCCCTTCGTGCACCCGGTAAAGCCCCGGGAGATTGTGCTTTTCAAGAAACTTTGCTGCACACACATTGGCACACAGCATACATTCTTCAATGAGCTTGTGAGCGTCATTACGCTCCCTTGGCACAATCTGCTCAATCTTCCGGTGGCGACCAAAAATAATCTGTGTTTCTACCGTATCAAAATCAATCGTACCCCGCTCTGCCCGCACGGATACCAATGTTTTGTACAGTGAGTACAGGTGCTCAAGGTGAGGCACTAGCGGCTTGTACTCTTTCCGTAGCTCCCGGCCCTCATCACTGAGGGACAACATATCCCAGACCTTGGTATACGTCAGACGGGCATGGGAGCGGATAACACTTTCATAGAAAGTGTAACCGGAGATCTTGCCTTTGCCACTGATGGTCATTTCACAGACCATTGCCAGTCGATCTACTTCGGGGTTCAGGGAGCACAAGCCATTGGACAGGACTTCAGGCAACATGGGAATAACATACCCCGGGAAGTAAACCGAAGTCCCCCGGTTAACCGCTTCCTTATCCAGAGCCGAGCCTAGTTTCACATAATTAGAGACATCCGCAATCGCAACAAAAAGTCGCCAGCCTCCACCTTTTTTCGGCTCACAATAAACCGCATCATCAAAATCACGGGCATCTTCACCGTCAATAGTGACAAACGGCGTTTCCCGCAAATCGACCCTGAACTCTTTATCGGATCCTGCAACCTCGGTAGTAAAACTCTTGCACTGTTTTTCTACCTCTTCCGGCCAGTCATGAGGGATATTATGGGTGCGAACAGCAACCTCAACCTCCATTCCGGCATCGGCTCTGCCACCCAGAATTTCCTTAACGATCCCCATAGGCATGTTGCGACGACCGGGCTGCTGGGTAATTTCCAGCAGAATATATTGCCCCTCCGTTGGCATCAGCGGGCCCGGCTGAACAATAATTTCCCGGCTTATACGGGGGTTCTCAGGCACCATAAAGGCTGCACCGGACTCGGTATAGTAGCGACCAACAACTTGTGTCGTATTTCTCTCAAGCACCTCAACCAGCTGACCTTCCCTGCGCCCCCGATGATCAACGCCTGATTCACGTACTACCGCACGATCGCCATCAAACAGTTGCCGCATCTCACGGGGGGATAGGTAGAGGTCATCGCCACCACCATCCGGAATTAAAAAGCCAAATCCTTCTTTATTTCCCTGAACAACACCTTTGATAAGATTCAGCTTACTGATCAGGGCAAAAGCATTCTTACGATTTTGCAGCAGCTGACCATCGCGGATCATCGCCTTCAGACGAAACATCAGTGCTTCTTTCTGCTCTTCGTCGTTTATACCCAGTTCACGGCACAACGCACGATGGCTGACTGGCGCTCCCCGCTCCTCAAGGTACTCCATGATGTACAGGCGACTGGGGATCGGGTTTTCATAGCGCTCTGCTTCGAGAGATGCCTGACTATCCTGGCTTTTCCACCCTTTTGACATGTGGTTATTGCACCTCTTTACCAGCTCAGGGCTGTTTTAGGGAAATAAAAATGCATTGTCATACCGTGTTCTTTTAGCTTAGGGCTGCCTTCAGCTCGGGTCGTGGTGGAAGGAAAAACATTGAATCCATTCTGTATTAGTACATGTATCGGCGAGTCAATGCAAAGAGGGTGGCTAAAATAAAATGCCAATAAAAGAATAGCCGATTCATCCCATGATAAACCGGCTATTTCTTTTTAAAAGAAATCAGGGGCTATTGATGTTCCATCTCAAATCCCTGATCGGAGCAATCAGGCAAACGGCTGACGCAGGACAATAGTTTCTACACGGTCAGGTCCGGTAGAAATAATATCAATCGGCGCACCGGTTACTTCTTCAAGACGCTTGATGTAAGCCAGTGCATTGGCAGGCAGCTCATCAAGACTCTTCACACCAAACGTAGACTCACTCCAGCCTGGCATCTCTTCATAAACAGGCTGAACAGACTCGTACTCTTCAACGTCAACAGGTGTGGTAATGGACTCACCCTCAGCATTCTTGTAATCCACACAGATGCGGATCGTTTCAAGACCATCAAGTACGTCCAGTTTGGTCAGGCAAAGGCCACTGACAGAGTTGATCTGAATAGCCTGCCTCAGGGCTACGGCATCAAACCAGCCACAACGACGAGGACGGCCGGTAGTAGCGCCAAACTCATTGCCTACTTTGGCAAGATGGCGCCCATTTTCATCATCCAGCTCTGTTGGGAAGGGGCCTGAACCAACACGGGTAGTGTAAGCCTTGGTAATACCCAGTACGTAATCCAGATAAAGCGGGCCAAAACCAGTACCGGTAGAGGTACCACCAGCAGTGGTGTTGGATGAAGTTACAAACGGGTAAGTACCGTGGTCGATGTCCAGCAGAGAACCCTGAGCACCTTCAAACAGAATATGATCGCCACGTCCATGATGCTCATGCAGACGGTCTGACACACGATCAATCATCGGAATCAGTTCCTTGGCCATGGCCAGCGTGTCGTCCAGAACGGTCTGGTAATCTACGGCTTCTGCCTTGTAGTAGTGCTGCAGGGCAAAGTTGTGATAATCCATCACCTCTTTCAGCTTTCTGGCAAAACGCTCAGGGTGTAGCAGATCAGCAACGCGCAGACCTCTGCGGGCCACCTTATCTTCATAAGCAGGACCGATACCACGACCTGTAGTACCGATTTTTGCTTCACCGCGGGCCAGCTCTCGCGCCTGATCCAGTGCCACATGATAAGGCAGAATCAGGGGACAGGCCGGGCTGAGCTTCAGGCGCTCACGAACAGGAACACCGGTTTCTTCCAGCTGCTTCATCTCTTTCAGCAGCGCTTCAGGAGACAGCACAACACCGTTACCGATATAGCAAACCACATCTTCCCGCAGGATTCCGGAAGGAATCAGGTGCAGAACGGTTTTCTCACCATTAATAACAAGGGTGTGTCCGGCATTATGGCCGCCCTGGAAGCGAACAACGGCTTCAGCCTGCTCTGTCAGCAGGTCGACAATTTTGCCTTTACCTTCATCACCCCACTGGGTGCCAAGTACGACAACAGTCTTACCCATGGAATCGGTCTCTTAGTTTCAATTCGATACAGCACAAATACTGCATATTTAACTTAAAATCCGCAGATCATCTACGGACAGAATACGACAACCGGTTGCCAACCCGAACGGCAAATGCTGCTGTGCCCATACTTCCCGGCTCAACAGGTCTTGATGCCATCTTATATAGGTTCAACCAACCATTCGCCGTCACGGCAGATCAGCTGATGGTTGCAACCCATGCCCGCTGCTTCTGTCTCTTGCCCGGGAAGTTGTCGAACTACCCGCTCTCCCTGTCGACGAAGGGTCTGCACAATAGCAGCATCCGCATCAGCAGGTGCAAAAATGGTCGTACCTCCAGTACAGTCTTCTGTACTTTCAGTCTTCAGTTCCAGCAACGCCTTAAGGTCAGTACTAAAACCCGTTGCTGGTCGGGATCGGCCAAATGCTTCACCAATCCCATCATATCGCCCACCTTTCGCGACTGCCTGCCCCCGATCAGGGAGGTATGCCGCAAAAACGACGCCAGTATGATAGTTGTAGCCTCTCAACTCACCCAGGTCGAAGTAAAACCCGGTTCCGGGGTAGAGGCTGGTAATTTCTCGAGCGATGACTTCTAGTTCATTCAACGCAATAGCTACACCCAGTGGTGCATTTACAAACTCACCTCTGGCCCGTTCGATTATTTCAGGCCCACCAGCCAGATGTGGTAAAACCTTGAGCATTCTCCCTGAGGCTTCATCGAGATCCCACTGGTCCAGCAACTGATCTACTTCAGCAATAGCCTTACGTTGCAGGGCATCAAACAGCTCAAGCTCCTGATCATCTGATAGCCCAGCCTGAGCGGCCAGTAACCGATATATCTGTACGTGCCCAAGGTCAAGGCTGACTGACTCTGCATCCACCTGAGCCAATGTTTCCAGCATCAGGGAAATCACTTCCAGATCACTTTCAACACCCGAGTGACCATATAGCTCTGCACCGATCTGGATTGGAGACCTTGAGGCACCCAGAGAGGCCGGACGGGCATGAAAGACACTGCCTGCATAACAAAGTCTTACTGGTCCATCCACTTTCAGAGTATGAGCATAAATCCTTGCCACCGCGGGTGTTGTATCTGCCCTTAACCCCATGGTTCTACCGGTCAGCTGATCAGTTACCTTGAAGGTCTGAAGATCAAGGTCATGACCGACACCTGCCGTCAGTGACTCCATAAACTCCAGATGGGGAGGAATCACCAGCTGGTAACCCCAGCGGTCAAACAAGTCGAGCATGTCGCGCCTTAACTTTTCAGCACAACGGGCCCTGCCGGGCAGAATTTCCTCAATTCCGTCAGGCAGCAGCCAGCGATCAGCGACGGTCATAACAGCCTCTCTTATTGTTACTGTGAAAGTTTTTTCTTCGCCCCTTTCCACCATTTCAGTACTGGAAAGTTTCCAGAGCGAAGAGGCTAACCATTGATCAGATACAGTAAAGCCACACCCACCAGCATGCTGATCAGACCGGCCATTCTCAGTTGCCGATCATCAATCTCTGCTAACCGGCAAACCAAATGTCGCCAGCGCTGTGGGTAAAGAAATGGCACAATGCCCTCAAGCACCAGCATAAGGCTGAAAGCAACCAGTAATTGCTGCCCAAAGTCCATTGCCTAGTCTCCGCTGTTTAATCCCCCAGCATGGCCATGGGTTCAGTGAACCCACACACGAAAAAACCGGGCGAGGCCCGGTTTTGTTAATATTACCACTCTATTCGCAAGAGTTCATTATTTGCCTTGCTTATCGTGGTTAAAGTAACGGAAGAAGTCACCCTTTGGCTCAACCAACATGATATCACCAGACTCTCCAAAGCTCTCTCTATAGGCCTGAAGGCTTCGATAGAAAGCATAGAACTCAGGATCCTGCTGGTAAGCCTTGGCATAAATATCCGCTGACTTGGCATCACCATCACCGCGAATCATTTCAGACTGACGGTATGCATCTGCCAGAACCACACGCTTCTCACGGTCAGCGTTCGCCATGATACCTTCCGCCATCTCCTGACCACGGGAACGATAGTCTTGAGCCTCTTTTTCACGCTCAGATGACATACGCTCGAACACAGAGTCACTGACCTGTGGAGGCAAGTCGATCCGCTTGATACGCACATCCATGACACTGACACCAAGCTCTTTCTGAGCAACGTCATTCAAGGACTTGGTCAAGGCTTCAATCATCTCATCGCGTTGACCTGAAACCACTTCGTTCAGGGTAAGGCTACCGAACTGGTTACGCATGCTGGACTCAGCGCGCTGGGCCAGAAGATTACTGGCACGGAAAACATCACCCGCCGTAGCACGGTAGAAGCCATACACATCATGAATTCGCCACTTGATGTAGGAATCCACAATAACGGCTTTCTGCTCAAGGGTCAGGAAACGCTCGGATGGAACATCCAGCGTCTGCAGACGACCATCAAACACCTTAACCTTATCAATGACCGGAATCTTTACATGCAGACCTGGGGGAATACTGTCACGCACTACCTGACCAAAACGAAGTTGAACCGCTCTCTCCCGCTCGGAGATGACAAAAAGACTACCCCACGCCAGTATCACAGCAACCAGGGTAATAATCAGTCCAGTGAAGGCTTTCTGACTCATCGACTTACCCTCCCTCCACTGGCACGCGAGCTATTGACGCGCTTATTCAATTCTTCCGTCACCCGGGTAGTAATCTCGTTTAATTCCTGCGCAGATAACTGCCTGGAAGGCATACTGCCACCATGGGACTGTGTCAGCTTATCGAGTGGCAGATACATCATATTATTGCCACCTTCAACATCCACAAGTACCTTGCTGGACTTACTGAATACTTCTTCAATGGTTTCAATGTACAGACGCTCACGGGTTACTTCAGGCGCCCGCTTGTATTCACTCATTAATTTCACGAAACGATCAGCCTCACCTTCCGCCCTGGCCACCACTTCATCACGATAACCGTTGGCATTCTCAATGGTACGCTGAGCCTGACCACGCGCTTCCGGAACGATTTTATTGGCGTAGACCTGAGCCTTGTTCTTGGCTCTTTCTTCGTCCTCACGAGCACGAATAACGTCATCGAATGCCGCTTGCACTTCTTTTGGAGGCTGGGCGCTTTCAATGTTTACCTTGGCTACATTAAGACCTGTACCATAGCTATCGAGGTATGCCTGAAGACGGTCACGAACCTCAATACCCATGACTTCCCGGCCTTCCGTCAGCACCTGATACATCTCAGAACCACCCACAACGTGCCGTAATGCACTTTGAGTAGCTTCTTCAAGACTCACCAGAGGCTTGGCAACATTCAGGACATAGTCCTTGATATCCTCAATGTTGTACTGAACCGACATGGCCACTTCAACAATGTTCTCATCTTCAGTCAGCATCTGCTGGTGAAGGTTATAAGTTCGAAGTTCAGTAACACGTTCCTGATATTTGGTATCAATGGGGGGAAAGTATATGTGCAGACCTGGTCCTACGGTCTCAGCATACTCACCGAACCGGAGAATAACCGCCTGCTCTTTTTCATCAACGATATAGACAGCATTCCAGACATAAGCAACAACAGCCAGAATCAGAATGCCGATAAACATTCCAGATGAAGAGCCTGATTGAGCACCTCCACCAGAGCCACCTTTACGCCCCCCCCCAAACATTGAATTCAGCTTTTCCTGAAATTTTCGAAAAGCATCGTCCAGGTCCGGTGGTCCTTGCTTATCGCCTTTATTACCACCGCCCCATGGATCCTGGTTATTTCCACCCGGCTCGTTCCAGGCCATATATGTCTCCGTAGAGTCAGCATCAAATTAAATGTTGGTTTGAGCATCCCTGTTATTGTGGACAACTGGCTTTTATATCAATCGCCGGTCCGTCAGAGGATGTACATACCATAGTCACCTTCAGACCTTAAGGGCCAGTCAGGTATGACATGACGTCGCAGGATAAATTTCCAGAGCAGCCATCAGCTTTCACTCCACCACAGGGGAGTAAAAAATGCAACGTGTCCGTGCAGCCTGGCATCCTGACTTACCTTACAGGCACATCCATATGGATGTGCCTGTAAGGTAGTTCCTGAGCCAGATTGTAGAGTTTGGATAGCGAATAGCGCAAGCCGAATTGGTAAAGACCGCAACGGATTTTCTTTACATACACCGAATTAGAGCTGTTTCGCCCAAATTTTATCCATCATTCGTGATGAAATATTCGGTCCAGCCAGGATCGCTTTTTATAATTTGCAGCCACACCTTTTGAAAGCATAAAGGGAACATATTCCCGATCCTCTTCCATAATGTGCCTGGTCAGCCAGACTCTTAAAAAATGAAGCAGCTCAAAGCTGACCTGTTGCCCCTGAATAACCTTCTCATGAAGATTATTTACCTGCTCAATCAACTGCGAGTGATGTTGTTTGTGCTCCTCATAATCCGGATACCCAAGCACTCTCATCAACGACTCCTCTACTGTGAAGTGAATACGGGTGTACTCCACAAGACGGCCAAGAATTTCCAGGCCAACCTCTGATCCCTGTCTTTCATGAATAGCTCGGTGTAATTCGTTCAACAGGTCCACCAGGACACGGTGCTGAGCATCAATCTCTTCAATACCAACACACAACTTATCTGACCATGGGAATAACTCTTCTGAATTATTAGGTTCTTTTTAATTTCATGTGGGTAAGCAGGCTTTGCTCACCTTGGTAAAGTCCAGCTTACCTGTCAGCAGATATACCATGATTTTGAAGTG
>OODV01000138.1 GCA_900299555.1 uncultured Endozoicomonas sp. | reverse complement strand
CCATGTTTCATTCCTCTATTTGACCTTTTGAAATTGGGATTGCAGGATTTAGGTTACACGTTAAAAACCAGAGCCAGTGTAGTTAACTAAAGTACGATACTATTCCCTTTACCTTCCAGTAAGGGGAAGGGTTATGCTTACCTCATGATGAATCAATCAGTGGCAAAATAGCCACAGGAGCATAACCCATGACCGCCAGAGAAACTGAGCTGAGATTGAGTGGTCTTCGCTGTGCCGGCTGTGTTGGCAAGGTAGAAAAAGCCCTGCTTGCGGTTGTCGGCGTTACTGAAGCCAGCGTCAATCTTGCTGACCGTACCGCAAGGGTTGTCGGAACTGCTGCCACGGAAGAGTTAGTCAATGCTATAGAAGGTGTCGGTTTTGGCGCTGAGCTTGCCTCCGGGGTACAACCCTCTGCGATCATTTCCGTCGCCTCCATGAACTGTGCCTCATGCGTTGGGAAAATTGAGAAGTCACTGCAAGCTATTAATGATGTTAAGGGAACCGTTAATCTCGCGGATAAAACCGTTCTGGTAGAAAGCCTCAGCGATACGAATATTAATAAAGATATCGATACCGTGCTTGCTGCACTGGAGAAGGCGGGGTTTCCCGGTACTGTTCTCAACCTTAAAGAAAGTTCATTTGAACAACAGCAGGGTCAGCAGGAAGCAGAAGACAGGCGACGTTATCACTATCTGCTGAAACATACCGCAATCGCCCTGGGACTCGGGATCCCCCTGATGATCTGGGGAATGATCACTGGAGAGATGGGTGTTAACAATACTCAGGAGCAGGTTGTCTGGGGTGTGGTTGGCGTTCTTACCGGGCTGATTCTGTATTTTTCCGGTGGCCACTTCTTCACTGGCATGTGGCAATCACTGAAACATCGCAATGCCAATATGGATACTCTGGTGGCACTGGGTACCGGTGCAGCCTGGCTGTTTTCCATGATAGTTGTCCTGTTTCCAGAGTGGCTGCCAGCCAGTGCCCGACATGTCTATTTTGAAGCTTCTGCGATGATTATTGGCCTGATTAACCTGGGCCATGCGCTTGAGTTGAGGGCCAGAGGTAAAACCAGTGAAGCGGTCAAACGTCTGCTCGGGCTTCAGGCCAAAACAGCACGTGTGATTCGTGATGGGAAAGAACTGGATATCCCAGTGCAACAGGTACACAAAGGCGACACGTTGCGGGTACGCCCTGGAGAGAAGATCCCGGTAGACGGAATCATTGTTGATGGCAACATCTTTGTGGATGAATCCATGCTGACGGGTGAGCCGATCCCTGTAGAAAAGAAAGTGGGTGATGCCATTACTGCCGGTACCCTGAATAAAAATGGATCGTTACTGTTTACGGCTGAAAAAGTGGGTAGTGAAACCGCCCTCGCCCAGATTATTGCCTTGGTTAAAAAAGCCCAGAGTTCAAAGATGCCTATCGCCCGGCTGGCGGATAAAATTTCCAGCATCTTTGTTCCGGCAGTTATTCTTATTGCCATACTGGCTGCCGCTGTCTGGTTTTTTGTTGGGCCTGAGCCTAAAGTCGCCCATATGCTGGTGGTCACCACCACGGTGCTGATCATCGCCTGCCCCTGCGCACTGGGTCTTGCCACCCCTATGTCAGTCATGGTGGGCGTGGGCAAAGCCGCGGAACTGGGTATTTTGATCCGCAAGGGTGATGCATTGCAGCAGGCCAGCAAGTTGACGACGCTGGTTCTGGATAAAACAGGAACCATCACAGAAGGCCGCCCTACTGTTACCGAGATTGTCGGCCTTGATCCATATACCGAAGCAGAGCTCTTAACGCTGGCTGCCAGCCTGGAGCAGGGATCAGAACACCCCCTTGCTGAAGCGATTGTTGAATCCAGTCAATCTAAGCAAATAGCACTCAAATCCGTCGAGGGTTTTCAGGCCATTCCCGGTCATGGAGTATCCGGCAAAGTCGATGGCCATACATTGCTACTGGGTAATAAAAAGCTGATGACTGACAATGGCCTCAACGTTGAAAGTCTTTTCAGTAAAGCAGAGCAACTGGCAGAACAGGGACAAACCCCGATGTTTATGGCCATTGATAATCATCTGGCAGGCATCATCTCGGTTTCTGATCCAATCCGCTCCGATTCCCAAGCGGCCATCAAACGGCTCCATAAACTGGGCATCAAGGTGGTTATGCTCACGGGTGATAACCGGTTAACCGCACAGGCCATTGCCAGGCAGGCTGGTATCGATGAGTTCCATGCAGAAGTTCTGCCGGAAGATAAAGCCAGGCATGTGAAACAGCTGCAGCAGAGTGGTCATAAAGTCGGTATGGCTGGTGACGGCATTAACGATGCGCCCGCCCTGGCTCAGTCCGATGTTGGCTTTGCCATTGGCACAGGCACTGATGTTGCCATTGAATCTGCGGATGTAACCCTGATGGGCGCTTCTCTTCATGGTGTGGTTGATGCCATTGAGCTTTCAAGGGCAACACTGAGAAACATCAAACAGAACCTGTTTGGTGCTTTTATCTACAACTCCCTGGGAATCCCCATCGCCGCGGGAATTCTGTTTCCCTTTACCGGTATGCTGCTCAACCCGGTCATAGCCGGTGGTGCCATGGCACTGTCATCGGTAACCGTTGTCTCCAATGCCAATCGGTTAAGGTTGTTCAAACCCTTGAGATAACCAAAGCTTCACTTTAATGAAAAGGGAAATACAAAGTCTGCTTGATAGTCAAATGAAAGCAAACGTTCTATTTCCTAGTTCTCCAAACAGATTAATACTGAAAGCTCATCTCTTCATTATTATCAATTCCTGAATGGCTCTTTTGAAAAGTGAGTGGGTAACGCTGTATTCTTAATCCAATACTCTGCATGACATCACAGGCCTGAAGACACTCATGGAAGAATTGTTTCAGAATGCCCTTGGAATCAGTTATCCCTGGTACATTGAGTCAATTGAGTTCAATACTGAACAATCCAGATTGGATATTTTTCTTAACTTTCAGCGAGGGGCAACCTTCAAAGATAACAGTGAGGATGATCCTTCTGGCAAGGAGTACCCAGCATACGATACCTTTCAGAAAGAATGGCGGCATATGAACTTCTTTCAACATGAATGTTATCTTCATGCACGCGTACCAAGGATCGAGCGGGATGATGGGAAGTTCCGCCTGATCCCTCCTCCCTGGAGTGGCAAACTCAAAGGGCTCACAC
>OODV01000139.1 GCA_900299555.1 uncultured Endozoicomonas sp. | reverse complement strand
GACGGTTTGAGGTATTGCCTTGTCACGTATCAATCTCATTGAAACGATGTACTAGCCTTGCAACATCCATAGCAGAAGATGAACAACGGCTTCCTGCTCTTTTCAAGCATCTCCATCAAAACCCAGAGCATGCGTTTATGGAAGTTGAGACCACTGCGCTGGTTACCAAAGAATTAAAAAGTCATGGGTTTGAAGTCCATACTGGCATCGCTGAAACTGGTGTTGTTGGTATTCTGGAAAATGGCCCCGATCCTGTGGTCATGTTTCGCAGTGACATGGATGCACTTCCGATAAAAGAAGAAACCAACCTGCCTTTCAAGAGCACCGTGATAAAAAAAGACGCAAATGGTATTGAGCTGCCAGTCATGCATGCCTGTGGGCACGATGCACACACCGTCTGGCTTATAGGCTTAGCCAAACAGCTGGCTGCGCGAAAGAGTGAATGGTCAGGAACTGCTGTTCTGGTCGCACAGCCCGCAGAGGAACCTATCCTTGGCGCAATGGCCATGGTCAATGATGGCCTTTATAAAGTAGCTCCCAAACCAGATATCATTATTTCTGGCCATACGATGGGGGTTGTCCCTGCAGGGGCCGTTGCCATTCACGATGGAAGACGAATGGCTGGTACCGATCAGATGGATGTCGTGATAAAAGGCGTGGGAGGACATGGTTCAACACCCCACGCAGCAAAAGACCCGGTAATCATGGCTGCCATGGCCATTATGGGATACCAGGCCTTCGTATCTAGATCAGTTGATCAATCACAGCCCGCAGTCCTCACTGTTGGCGCCATTCAGGCTGGCGACAGTAATAACATCATTCCGGATTCAGCCACACTCAAGGTCAACCTTCGCTGGTATACCGAAGCAGAAAGGGATCAAATGATCAAAGGCATCAAGTCAGTGACTGATAATATTGCCAGAATGTACGGCATACCCAACGATAGAATGCCAACCTACACCATGAAGGGGCATTCCAAGCCAGTGATTAACGGCAAAGAAGATACCCAGCAAGCCCGCTTAGCCATGCAGGCGGCACTTGGCGAAGATAAAGTGCTCGGGGGAATGCCTCCAGTTATGGGTTCTGAAGATTTCCATATGCTCGGTTCCCCCTACCCAGACACCCGCATTCTGTATATTGAAATAGGTTCCGGAGCCAAAAATGTCTATAGCAATTTTATGGAAAAAGGAATTTTGCCTGAGGTTCTGAACCATAATCCACGCTATGTTGTCGAACCTGAAGCGATTGCAACGGGCACAACCGCACTAACTTCTGTGGTGCTATCCTTCCTGAGCAAATAAATAGATATCGGGGCAGGCTTGTATAGCCTGCCCCAGTTTAAAGACAAAACCTAACATCCTCCCCCCAAGCGGCGATAGAATTGCACAGGTAAAATATTAGGCTCTTATGAAACTTGTACTATATTCCACACTCTAAGGGTCGTTCCTAATTAGCCATGAGAGCAGTTGATCACATGGCTAATAGGGACGCCCCTTAGTGAACAGGAGTAATTATGGCTTGGGTATATCTTCTGCTGGCTGGCATGTTCGAAATCGGCTGGCCTGTTGGCCTGAAAATGGCGCAAAGCCCTGACACCCGGTGGTTGGGCATATTTACTGCAATTGTATGCATTGGTCTCAGTGGCTACACCATGTGGCTGGCTCAAAAAGAGATCCCCATGGGTACTGTTTATGCCGTATGGACTGGGCTGGGGGCTGCGGGGGCTTTCTTTGTCGGGATTTTTTTCTATGGCGAAGCCGCCAGCCTTATGCGTTATATGGGCGTGTTACTGATTATTGCTGGCGTGGTCACTCTTAAGCTGGCGTACTGATTTTTTCATGACAGCAGTAAGAATAATAATGAATACAGGGATTTTTATTTACGACCAGGCTGAAGTTCGGGACTTCTCTGGTCCTTATGAAGTGTTTGCCACAGCGGCACGCCTCTCCCCCAATGGAAAAGCCTTTAGCCCTTTTCTGGTCAGTGAGTCCGGCAAGCTGGTCACTGCCAGAGGGGGTTACCGGGTTCAGCCGGAGTATGGTTTTCACAACCATCCTTCGATTGAGCTGCTGATTGTTGTTGGTGGCGTCCATAACGCAGAGATGGATAAGCCCAGCGTTTTACAATGGATTCATTCTCAAGGAAAACAGGCCAGGCTGACCGCTTCAGTGTGTACCGGTGCTTTCCTGATGGCGGCAGCCGGCTTACTCAGCAGCCAGCAGAATGTCACCACTCATTGGGAAGATATTCCGGATTTGCAAACGCAGTTCCCCGATTTAAACGTTATCAGGAACACCCGTTGGGTGGATGAAGGCTCTGTTATCACATCAGCGGGTATATCCGCAGGCATTGATATGAGCCTGCATATTGTCAGCCGTATGCACAGTGAAGCTTTGGCAGAAAAGACTGCCAGACAAATGGACTTTGACTGGCAGAAGGCTTGATAACACAAAGAACCAGAAAGTGTTCACAATGAGCTCATGACCACTGCCGCCTAGAAGTGATAGGTCGCACCAATATTGATGGAGTTGATCTTGGTGTCACCTCGATCGTAGAGGTTGATGTACTCAAGATTCAGTTTGAGTGCCTTATTGAGGTTGTAATCAATGCCCGCACCGTAGGAAACATCGGAATCCGTTTCAGACACAGACTGACCTGCCATTTCGATGGTCATTTCTACCTGAGTCAGGCCAGCAACAACATAAGGATAAACTTTGCCCACAGGCATTCCCAAACGGCCATATACACCTAAGAAATTATCCACATCCAGAGTAACACTCTCACCCTGATATTTCGCACTGTCATTGCCTACGCCAAACCCGGCACGAAGTTCAGTGGAGAAATGCTCATTAGCCTTAATTCCCACCAGGCCAGAAAGCGTAACCGGAGCGACATCTTCGATACTGCCTTCAGAGTAATCCATGGCAGATACGCTGCCGCCAACATAGATGTTTGCTAAAGCAAAAGGGCTGAACGCTGAGAGCATCAGGGCAAGGGCGGAACGCTTGTTCACTGCAGCAATCCTTATCAAAAAAAATAAAATAAAAGAAAACACACTTTCACCGGAATAAAATCTTATAAATAGCCATAAAAAAGTAAAGACCTTTAATCAAAAAAAACACGAAAAGCTTACACTTATTGATCAATATCTATTTTTCAGAATTAAAGCCCTTCATTTTCTTATATTTTTAGTTTTATCCTCTGATTAATAAAGCATCATCAGCATTTATCAAATGCCAAAAACTTTCTGAATGCTCGAAAAATCTGCAGACACTCATCTACTTTTATCTGTGAACTCATCACTTTCCTGACAAATCACCAATGAACAAAAAATTCGAAGGTAAAACGGCCCTGGTCACCGGAGGTAACTCCGGTATTGGAAAAGCCATTGCACTGGCATTTGCCAGTGAAGGTTGTAATGTAGTGATCGCTGCACGACGCAGTGATGAGGGGGAACAGACTGCCAGAGAGATTATTAAACATGGTGGTAATGCACAATTTATAAAAACAGATGTCACCAGCAGGCACGATATCAAAACCATGGTTGATACCTGCATCAGCGAATTTGGCCAACTGGATTATGCTATCAACAATGCCGGCATCTTTGGACCTGCCAGAGTAGCAACCGCTGACTACGATGAGGAAACCTGGGATCGGGTAATGAATACCAACCTGAAAGGCATGTGGCTGTGCATGAAGCAGGAAATCCCGGTCATGCTTCAACAGGGTTCTGGCGTGATTATCAACATGTCCTCCGTTGCAGGCCTGATTGCCAGTCTTGCGACCTCGGCCTATTGTGTGAGCAAGCATGGCATCATCGGATTAACCAAAGTGGCCGCTAAAGAATATGCAGCTCAAGGCATCAGAGTGAATGCCATTTGCCCCGCTATCATTGAAACACCCATGTCTGACGAAGTGGTAAAGCCGGATAATGAGCTCACAGCTCAGTTGAAGTTACGCTACCCGGTCGGTCGATTCGGCACACCTGAAGAAGTGGCTGGAGCCGCACTTTTTTTATGTTCTGATGAGGCATCCTTTATTACCGGGCAGGCCCTGCCTGTGGATGGAGGCAGGCTGCTGGTTTAATCAGCATTTTCCTGCTCTATCCATGGCGCAATATTTACACGCCTTTTTTCGCACAGGGGTCAAAGTAAAAACCAGTCACCTTTATTTCCCAAAGCAGTCTCTTTTGCTGCTCCTGCTGTTTCGCCATACCAGCAAGCGAATCGACTTCTGCCAGTAAACTGTGAAGAAAATCGAGACAGGTACTGCGCCAGTGAACAGGGTTCAGCATGTCTGCATAGGTTTCCAGCAAAAGGGTTATACAACCCTGCATTCGCTGCCAGCGCTCACTCACAGAGAGCTTTGGTACTCTGACGGTCTGGTCTACCCAGGAAGGTAACAGTTCAGGGTTATCAGGCATCTCTGCATATCGAATGATATAACCCAACGCTTCCGGACGAGCACGCCTCCAGCGCAGCGCATAGGAATCGGTAATCCACTGGTCTGACACAATCACCTCCTGCTGTTAACAACGATTTAGCGTGAAAAGTTTACATCAACCACTTTTTGAGATACAAATGATAATCATTCTCATTAAAATAAACAATAAGAGATCTTAACCGTGAGCCAGTGGCAACAGAAGCTTCATCAAGGGAACGTTAATTTTCATCAATGCAAATGGCGGCCAGCTGAAGCAGCTTACCTGGAAGCTGCACAGATGCTGGAGCATGAGTGGTTCCAGAATTTAGATAATCCTCAGTTAATGATGGCGTGGATCGCCACTATGCATAATCTGGCAGCCCTGTATGAAGGCCAGAAAATGCCTCAGAAAGCCAGTGAGTTTCTGGTTTTCCCTTACCGGAGGATTATCACGCTGGTCAAGTCAGGAGGATTGTCAGAAGAGTTTAAGATCCCATTACTCAGGGCTATAAAATGCACCGTGATACCACTACTGGAATTTTCCAGAAAACATCGTATCTGTAAGTGTTGTCAGCACCATCTCGATGAGGCCAAAGAGTGGCTAAGTCTCAGCTGGCCGGATCTACAACACTTACCTGAAAGCCCAAACTATATTTCTATTCAGCCCTCCCCTTCGGGCAGAACAATTCATTGAATTGGGGGACACTCTCATTGTCTGAGCACCTTCAACATACACGGGGCTCGTGGAGAAAAAGAGTGTCCCAAACGGCTTTCAGCATTCTAAAACCCAGTTAACTCCAACTAAACAACCTCTTTCAACCGATACCACAGCATCCCCAGCGCCAGTAATGGCGAGCGGAAATACCGTCCACCAGGGAAGGTCATATGGCGAACATTTGCAAATACATCAAACCGTTCTGCCTGACCGGAGATAGCTTCTGCAAGTATCCTGCCGGCCATATGGGTGGCATTCACACCATGGCCGGAATAGGCCTGAGCAAAGTAAATGTTTGCCCCCAGTCGACCAATCTGCGGCATACGGTTGGCACCAATCCCAATCATTCCTCCCCACTGGTATTCGATGGAAGCGTTTTCCAGCTGGGGGAAGACCTTCAACATCTTTGGCCGGAGTGAAGCGATAATATCTTTGGGATCACGCCCGGAGTAGTTACACATACCACCAAACAACAGTCGTTTATCATCAGAAAGGCGGAAATAATCAAGCGCAATACTGATATCACAGATAGCCGAGTCCTGTGGTATCAGGTTTTTCCAGACCTTTTCCTCCAGCCTTTCTGTGGCGATGATATAACTGCCCGCCGGTAACACTTTCCCGCCGATTTTGGGTTCCAGGTTCCCAAGATAGGCATTCCCTGCCAGTACCAGAAACTGACAGGTTACCGAACCCTTTGCCGTTTCAACTCTGGGCAGGTCACCCTTATGGATTTTCACAACCGGCGAATTTTCAAAAAACTGAACGCCCAATGCTTCTGCAACGCGAGCCTCCCCCAGACAGAGATTCAACGGATGGAGATGCCCACTTCCCGAATCCAGCATTCCGCCAATATACCGGTCAGTGTTTACATACTGTTTGATATCATCCTGTGATAGCAGCCGAAGCTCATGAGCATAATGGCGTTTTTTCAGGGACTCATAATCTTCCGCAATCTCATCCATCTGTTTTGGCTTGATCGCCGCATCCACATACCCCATTTTCAGGTCACATTGAATGTCATATTTCTGGACACGCTCACGCACCAGATCGACAGCCTCAAATCCCATTTGATGGATTGCTTCCACCCCATCACTGCCGATCTGATTTCTAAACTGCTCAGGCTCTTCACCAATCCCCCGAATCAGCTGACCACCATTGCGCCCTGTTGCTCCCCAGCCGATTTTACGGGCTTCCAGAACCGCAACACGATAGCCTCGCTCGGCCAATTCAAGAGCCGTGGCAACGCCAGAGAAGCCACCGCCAACAACACAAATGTCAACGGACAGACTGCCTTCCAGCTCAGGGTAATCGGTTTCAAAATTCAGTGAAGCCGCATAATAAGAGTCCGCATGCGCTTCGGTATGCACAGGTGCTTTGAGTTTCATAGTCCATTCCCTGTTTTCTATTTTTTTAAGGCAGAAGATCTTTCAACCGATACCACAGCATCCCGGTAGCCAGCATGGGGGAACGTAGATATTTCCCGCCTGGAAATGGTCGATGATGGATTCGGTCAAACACATCAAATCGGCTCAGCTGCCCATCAATCGCCTCAGCAATCAGTTGTGCTGCCATGTGCGTCGCATTCACGCCATGCCCTGAGTAACCCTGGGCATAATAGGTTGTTGGATTTAACCGACCGATCTGTGGAATCCGGTTTGTGGAAATGCCAATCCAGCCCCCCCCACTCATAATCAATGGCAACCTGGTTCAGCTGTGGAAATATCTTTCTCATCCTGGGGATCAGGCTTTGTGTGATACTTTTCGGATCTCGCCCTGTATAGTTACAGCGCCCACCAAACAACAGACGACCATCTGAAGACAATCGAAAATAATGCAGTAAGGCATTGTGGTCACAGACTGCATGATTACCAGGCAAAAGCTCATCACGAACCGATTCAGACAGGGGTTCTGTGGCTATGATGTAACTGCCGGCTGGAAGCACCCGGCCACTCAGCTGGGGCTCAAGATCATTCAGATAGGCATTACCACAGAAGACCACCATACGGGCATTAACACTGCCGCTTTCAGTTATTATCTGGTATTTGCCATTGGTGCTGGTTTTGTTAACCGCTGTAACTCTGGATCGCTCATAAAACTGAACACCATATTGCTCAGCAGCTTCAGCCTCTCCCAGGCAAAGATTCATGGGGTGCAAATGACCACTGCCTTCATCCACCAGGCCACCAATGTATTGCTGACTGCCAATAACGTCTCTAAGCTCGGTTGATTCCAGAAATCGCACCGAGTGTGGATAGCCCTGCTCTCCAAGCCAGAGCTGCTCATCAGCAAGGGCCTTCATGTGCCCGGGGTTCAGGGCCGCATCCAGATGCCCCATCTGGAGGTCGCACTGAATACGGTACTTGCTGACAATGGAGCGCACCCGCTCTACCGACTCGAATCCCATTCGGTTAATGGCATCCACCCCCTCACTGCCTATGTAGCGCCGATAACGCTCAGGTGACTCACCAAGTCCACGTATCAACTGCCCACCACTTCGGCCTGTCGCTCCCCAGGCTATTTTATTCGCCTCCAGAACCACAACGTCATACCCTTTCTCTCCGAGAGCAAGAGCAGTAGCGACACCGCTAAAACCACCACCAATGATGCAGACGTCAGCAGTCACCTGATCAGTTAATGTCGGATAGTCCGTGATTCTACTGGCTGTCGCGGTATACCAGGAGCGGGCATGCTCTTCTGTATGGACAGGCGGGGCTATAGCCATAGTCTATTTATTATTATTGAGAGAAAAGGGTGCCTGATTGTTACCAGGCACACAGCATTTAATCGAGCGCAATCCAGGTGGATTTCAATTCCGTGTATTTATCAAAGGCATGGAGTGACTTATCCCGACCATTGCCAGACTGCTTGAACCCTCCAAAAGGCACCGTCATGTCCCCACCGTGGTAGTTGTTGATAAACACTGAGCCGGCCCTGATGCGCCTGGATACCCGGTGTGCTCTGCTCAGATTACCAGTCCATAATGCTGCGGCCAGACCATAGTCGGTATCATTGGCAATACGAATTGCCTCTTCTTCATTATTGAAGGAAATCACGGACAGCACCGGCCCAAAGATTTCTTCCTGAGCAATGGCCATCTGATTATCAACCTGGTCGAACACCGTGGGTTCAATATAATACCCCCCGGTCTCCTCCATAACCCGACTTCCCCCCATCACCAGCCTGGCACCTTCCTGCTTTCCGGTCTCGATATAACGGAGCACATTGCGAGTCTGAATATCATCCACGATGGCCCCCGACGTGGTTTCAGGATCCAGGGGGTGTCCAGGCCGCCAGGTTTCCATGTGCTTTTTCAACAGTGATATAAACTCGTCGTGTATTGAAGCCTCAACCAAGAGTCGGGAGCCTGCGGTGCATACCTCTCCCTGGTTGTAGCCAATGGCCATGGCGGCATAGCTGGCCGCTTTTTCAAGATCTGGCGCATCGGCAAAGACAATATGAGGGCTTTTTCCACCAGCCTCGAGCCATACCCGCTTCATGTTCGATTCACCGGCGTAAATCATGAGTTGCCGGGCGACTTTGGTAGAACCGGTAAAGGCAAGGCAGTCAACATCCGGATGAAGTGCCAGTGCTTTTCCGGCGGTATGGCCAAAGCCAGGCAGCACCTGTAAAACACCTTTGGGCAAACCGGACTCTTCTGCCAGCTCTGCCACTCTGATCGCGGTCAGTGGTGACTTTTCTGAAGGCTTGAGTATCACGCTGTTACCGGTTGCCAGTGCCGGCCCCAGTTTCCAGGAGGCCATGCTTAATGGGAAGTTCCAGGGAACAATGGCGGCAACCACTCCAACCGCTTCCCTGGTAATCAGGGCAAGACTGTCTTCACCGACTGGCGCCACTTCATCGTAAATCTTATCAATGGCCTCGGCACACCAGCGAATACAGTTGGCACTGCTGGGAATATCATCACCAAGAGCGTCATTGATGGGCTTCCCCATATCAATGGACTCCAGCAGAGCCAGCTCTTCCAGGTGTTCATCAATTTTGCTGGCAAAGGCCTGAAGGATTTTTTTGCGGGCAACTGGGGACTTGCGAGACCACACTCCGGACTCAAACGTTGAACGGGCTGCCGAAACCGCACTATTCACATCCGCTTCATCACAACTGGCTACGTGAGTCAGAAGCTTGCCATCCACAGGAGAAATACAATCAAAGGTTTCACCGCTGGCAGCATCGGTGTACTCACCGTTGATCCAAGCCTGACTGCGGATTTCAAGTCCATCTGCCATAGCCTGCCATTGAGCGCGAGTTCTGGTCGCCATAACTGCTCCTGCTCTTATTTTTTGAGGGCGCTGTAGATAATGAATAAAAGCACATTAACGAAATGCAGTACTTGATTCAATATAGATTGTTTGAAATATTGTACACACTGTTTGAAATGATGTGCGCTACTGATACCAGTGACATCAGAATGAGCAAAACAATGGCTCAATAATAATAAAGGTAAGGGATATGACTGAGCTGACCCTGAGTAAGCCAACGGCAACTGTCCATAAAAGCCACAATACCACGAACAGCGAAACCAGCTCACTGGAAGCGTTCTGGATGCCGTTCACAGCGAACCGACAGTTCAAGCAACAGCCTCGCATGCTGACCAGTGCAGAGGGTATGTACTATCAGGACGACAAAGGTCGGTCGGTTCTGGATGGCTGTGCTGGCCTATGGTGTGTCAATGCCGGTCATGGGCGGAGAGAGATCTCCGATGCAGTAGCCCGCCAGGTTTCCAAACTGGATTACGCCCCTCCCTTTCAAATGGGTCACCCTTTAGCGTTTGAGTTTGCAGAGCGTCTCGCAAATATTGCGCCCGGCAGTTTAAACCATGTTTTCTTTACCAACTCAGGCTCGGAGTCTGTCGAGACTGCTCTGAAGATTGCCCTTGGCTACCATCGCATCAAAGGCGAGGGTACACGACAGAGACTGGTTGGCCGTGAGCGTGGTTACCACGGTGTGAATTTTGGTGGCATTTCGGTTGGGGGGATTGGTAACAACCGCAAAATGTTCGGTAACGCCCTGAGTGGGGTCGATCACTTACCACACACCCTTAACATCAACCTGAACGCCTTTACCAAAGGGCTGCCTGAACACGGTGTTGAACTGGCTGATGCCCTTGAGCAGATCATTGCCCTGCACGATGCCAGTAATATTGCCGCAGTTATTGTTGAGCCCATGTCCGGTTCCGGCGGTGTTATCATGCCACCGAAAGGTTACCTGCAGCGTCTGCGTGAAATCACCCGTAAGCACGGCATTCTCCTGATATTTGATGAAGTCATTACCGGTTTTGGTCGGGTTGGTAAAGCTTTTGCCTCCGAGCGCTGGGGTGTTGAGCCTGATATTATGACCACGGCCAAAGGCCTGACCAACGGTGTCATCCCAATGGGTGCCGTATTCGTCAGCGATGAAATACACGACACATTCATGACTGGTCCTGAGAATATGATTGAGCTGTTCCATGGCTACACATACTCCGGGCACCCTGTTGCCTGTGCCGCAGGTCTTGCGGCTCTTGATCTTTATGAGAAAGAGGGTCTGTTTGAGCGGGCTATCGAACTGGAGGACCAGTTTGCTGAATCCCTGTTAAGTCTGAAAGACCTGCCCAATGTGATCGATATTCGCAACACCGGGCTGGTTGCTGCCATTGAACTTGCACCGGAACAGGGCAAGCCCGGAGAGCGGGGCTACAAAACGTTCAAGCACGCCTATGAAAATGGTGTGCTCGTGCGCTGGACCGGCGACATACTGGCCATGTCACCGCCTCTGATCATCGAACCGACACATATTGATCAACTGGTATCTGCTCTACGCGATGGCATATTAGTTGCTAACGCTTAGGCGGAAAGCAAAAATGCGGCTTATTTCGCATAGAAAAAGCTGCATTTTTTAGAAAAAGAGAGTTCAATAAAACAAACACCAAAACCAAACCGTAAAAAATAATAAAAAGGCAAGCTATGGGAACAGATATCCGTCCGCTGATCGGCGTTACTGCAGATACCACAATGGATGGCCTGCATCGGGTGCATCAGGCCGGAGAAAAGTACCTTGCCTCCATTGTCCATGGTGCCAATGCCATCCCCGTTATTATCCCGTCTCTACCTGTTCCCCTGGATAGTCAGGATATTCTTTCGCAGCTTGACGGTCTGTTGGTTACCGGTGGCTATTCAAATATTGAGCCCTGCCGCTATGGTGGAGCACCCGCAGGACCGGACGCACACGAAGATGCCCAGAGAGACAATACAACTCTACAACTCATCCCTGATGCCATAGAACTGGGCATTCCTTTACTAGGCATTTGTCGTGGGTTTCAGGAAATGAACGTGGCTTTTGGTGGCACACTGCACCAGAAACTCCATGAAACAGGTCAATACCAGGAGCACCGTGAAGATAAAAAATCGTCTTTAGATGTGCAGTACGGACCAGCTCACCCCGTCACTATTGAGCCCGGAGGTATCCTTGCAGCTATCACAGGTACCGGTGAACAAATGGTCAATACCGTTCATATGCAGGGCATTGATCGCCTGGGAGAAGGCCTGAAAATCGAAGCCTGTGCACCAGATGGTCTGATCGAAGCCATTTCCGTTCAAAACAGCAAAAACTTTGCACTCGCCGTTCAGTGGCACCCTGAATACAAGGTTTCCGACAATCTTTTTTCCATGACGATCTATCAGGCATTTGCCGAGGCCTGTCGTACGCGGCATTACCAACGATTACATCACCATTAATAAGAACATAACAACAAGAAAAGATACTATGAAAAAGCTGGCCAGCTGGTTAAAAGAACAGAGAATCACCGAGGTTGAGGCGGTTATATCCGACTTTACCGGTATCGCTCGTGGCAAGATTATGCCCAGCAGCAAGTTCATTGCTGAAAAAGGCATACGCCTGCCGGAAAGCGTGCTCATTCAGGGTGTTACCGGTGATTACGTCGATGATGAAATCTACTATGAGCTGATGAGCGCCGCTGAAATCGATATGATTCTCAAGCCAGATGAGTCCGCTGTTCATATGGTACCCTGGGCACTGGAGCCAACGGCTTTGGTAATCCATGACTGCTACGACAAGCAGGGAAACCTGATCAGTATGGCTCCCAGGGCTGTCCTCAAAAATGTCCTGGCACTTTATGAGGCCAAAGGCTGGACGCCGGTTGTTGCACCAGAGCTTGAATTTTATCTGACTAAGCGAACAGCCAACCCGGATCACCCTCTGCAACCCCCCGTTGGCCGATCTGGCCGCCCTGAGTCCGGCCGTCAATCCTACAGTATTGATGCTGCCAATGAGTATGACCCCCTTTTTGAAGATGTTTATGACTGGTGTGAAGAACAGGGATTGGATATTGATACCCTGATTCATGAAGAAGGTGCAGCCCAGATGGAAATCAATTTCCGCCATGGTGATGCGCTGTCTCTGGCAGATCAGGTATTTGTTTTCAAAAGAACCGTTCGTGAAGCGGCATTGAAGCACGATATTAATGCCACCTTTATGGCTAAACCCATCAGTGGTGAGCCTGGCAGCTCAATGCACCTGCATCAGAGCATTCTGGATAAAAAAGGGAATAACATCTTCAGCAACGAAGATGGCTCTCCCAACAAGATGATCTATCACTACATTGGGGGACTTCAGAAGTACGTCTCTGAAGCCATGCCGCTTTTTGCTCCAAACGTAAACTCCTACCGTCGTTTTCTCAGGGATACCTCTGCACCTGTGAATCTGGCCTGGGGGATTGACAATCGTACCGTCAGTTTGAGAATTCCAGACTCATCTGCAGCAGCTCGTCGTGTAGAAAACAGGCTGGCAGGAGCCGATGCCAACCCATACCTCGCCTTTGCAGCCTCATTGCTCTGTGGTTACCTGGGCATGATTAACGAAATAGAACCAACAGAAGCAGTCACCGGAAATGCATCTGAGGATTCAAACGACAAAAGACTTCCACTGAATCTTGAGGAAGCCCTTGAACTGATGGAACAGAGTGAAATTCTTAAAGAGACCCTGGGAACGCAGTTTGTCCGTTCCTACGTTGAAGTAAAGCGTGCCGAATACCAGAACTTCAAAGATATTATCAGCTCCTGGGAACGTGAATATCTGCAGATGACCGTTTGAGAAAAAAAACCAATAATAATAAAAGCAGGAAGAACAATATGAGCTACGCCATTGCTGAGCCTGTAAAGAGCGCTGTATCTATTGAAAAGGCAGAGCAGTCAACAGCGGAAAGACAGCATAAAAACCACAGCCATCATCTGCACCCTTTTGCTGATAACGGTGCCCTGAAAGAAGAAGGCGCAAGGATTATTGAAAAAGCCGACGGGGTCTACCTGTACGACAGCGATCACAATAAAATTCTTGATGGTATGGCCGGGCTCTGGTGTGTCAACGTTGGTTATGGTCGTCATGAGCTGGTTGAAGCCGCCTGTCACCAGATGAAAGAGCTGCCTTATTACAATACTTTCTTTAAAACCACCCATAATCCGGCTATCCAACTGGCAGAGAAGCTGGCTGAAATCACCCCCAAACACATGAACCACGTCTTCTTCACTGGTTCGGGATCAGAGTGCAACGATACCGTGTTGCGTATGGTTCGCCATTACTGGGCCACCAAAGGCCTGCCAGAGAAACAGGTTATCATCAGCCGGGAGAATGCCTACCACGGTTCTACCGTAGCTGGCGCCAGCCTGGGTGGCATGAAGCCCATGCACAAGCAGGGTGGCCTGCCGATTCCCGGCATTGTCCATATTCAGCAACCCTACTGGTATGGAGAGGGAGGTGATCTTACCCCTGAAGAGTTTGGCGTCCAGGCTGCACAGGCACTGGAAAAAAAAATTCTTGAGCTGGGCGAAGACAAGGTAGCAGCATTCATTGCTGAACCTATCCAGGGCGCTGGCGGTGTTATTGTTCCACCCGCCACCTACTGGCCGGAAATCAAACGTATTCAGAATAAATACGACATTCTTCTTGTGGTCGATGAAGTCATCTGCGGTTTTGGCCGTACCGGTGAATGGTTTGGCAGTGATTACTACGACCTCAAGCCAGACCTGATGCCCATGGCCAAAGGCATGTCCTCCGGCTACCTGCCCATTGGTGGAGTTATGGTCAGCGATCGGGTGGCTGAAGTTGTTCAGTCCGGTGGTGACTTTAACCACGGCTTCACCTATTCAGGCCACCCAACGGCTGCAGCGGTTGCACTGGAAAACATCAGAATTCTGCAAGATGAAAAAATCATCGAAAGCGCGAAAGCTAAAACCGGCCCTTATCTGCAGAAACGCTGGGCAGAACTGGCAGAGCATCCGCTGGTGGGTGAGACCCGTGGTGTAGGCATGGTTGCTGCGCTGGAAATTTCCAATAACAAGGAAGCAAGAACCCGTTTTGATGATGAAGGCACTGCAGGCACCGTCTGCCGTGATTTCTGCTTCAAAAATGGTCTGGTGATGCGGGCAGTTGGCGATACCATGATCATCTCACCACCACTGATCATCAGCCATGCTGAGATTGATGAATTGGTGACTAAAGCCCGTAAATGCCTTGATTTAACGCTGGAGTACTTCAAAGGCGGGAAGAAATAATTCTTCCGGGTTGTTATCATCCGGGCGTTTTTATAAATATAAGCGCCCCGTCAGCGGGAAATAGTGGAAAAACAACAATAAGAGAAAAAGGAATAACCATGATCAGACATCTGGGAAAGTCTCTGATTTCGGCAGCCATTGGCTGTGCAATGACTCTGTCGCCGGCAGTGGCCAACGGGAAAACGCTGAATATCTATAACTGGTCTGACTACATTGCCGAAGACACCATTGCCAACTTTGAGAAAGAGACAGGCATCAAGGTTCGTTATGACGTGTTTGACAGCAATGAAGTTCTGGAAGCCAAGCTCCTGTCCGGAAAAAGCGGTTACGACATCGTTGTGCCCTCTTCCGACTTTATGGCCAAACAGATCAAGGCCGGTGTTTTCAAGCAGCTGGACAAAACCAAACTGTCGGAGTGGAAAAACCTTGATGCTGAACTGATGGCTCTGCTTGAGACATACGACGAAGGCAATAAGCACTCCATTCCTTACCTGTGGGGAACCACAGGCATCGGCTACAACCCTGACCTTGTTAACAAGTACCTGGGTGAAGAGGCTCCTGTGGACAGCTGGGATCTGGTGTTTGATGAGAAGTACATCAGCAAACTGAACAAGTGTGGTGTTGCATTCCTGAATGCGCCGTCTGAGATCATGCCTGCCGCTCTTCGCTACCTAGGGCTTGATCCAAACTCTGTCAACAAGGGTGATTACAAGAAAGCGGAAGAACTGCTGATGAAGGTTCGTCCTCATGTCACCTACTTCCACTCTTCCCGCTACATTTCTGACCTGGCTAACGGCGATATCTGTGTTGCTATTGGCTGGTCCGGCGATGTTCTGCAGGCCAGTGACCGTGCCAATGAAGCCGACAATGGCGTTGTTGTTGAATACACCATTCCAAAGGAAGGTGCGGGCATGTGGTTTGATATGCTGGCCATTCCAAAAGATGCGGAAAATATTGATGAAGCCTACGCCTTCCTCAACTACCTCCTGAAACCTGAGGTGATTGCTGAAATCAGTAACTACGTCGCCTATGCCAGCCCAAATAAGAGTTCTGTTGCACTGGTTGACGAAGAAATCCGCGAAAACCCCGGCATTTATCCAACAGAAGAAGCCAAAAAGAACCTCTACGTTTTTGCAGTGCTGCCTCCTAAGGTAGATCGCATCATTAACCGGTCGTTCACCAAAGTGACTACTGGCCAATAACTAACACTCGCTTCCGGGGGACAGGGAGCCAGTCACTTGCTTCCATATGGCCGTATATCAACAGAGACTGGCTCAAATACCGTGGAAGTGAAGCAGTCGTTGCAAAAGGCTCTTGCCTGATCTTTGTAACAGAAGTTTTTTGCAACTGCTGCAGCCTGAATCATAAAAAGAATAAAGGTGTAAGTCTCATGTTCAAGCCTGACAGTCACACTGCCACGGTCTCTGCCGTCTCTCATAAAGAGCCTGAGAAAACAGTATTGGGTAACTCACAAGACCTGCCCATGCTGCAAATACAGAATGTCACCAAAACATTTGATGGAGCCCTGGCGGTTGACCATGTCTCTCTGGATATTCCCAAAGGGGAAATTTTTGCTCTTCTCGGCGCTTCTGGGTCGGGCAAATCCACACTATTGAGAATGCTGGCAGGCTTTGAAAAGCCCACGTCTGGTCAGATTATTCTAGGAGGCCAGGACATTACCAACCTTCCTCCCTACGAACGCCCTATCAATATGATGTTTCAGTCTTATGCGCTCTTTCCTCATATGACGGTTGAACAGAACATTGCCTATGGCTTGAAACAGGACAACCTGCCCAAGCAGGAAATCAACGCCAAGGTTAACGAGATGCTTAACCTGGTTCATATGACACAGTACGCCAGGCGGAAACCTCACCAACTCTCTGGAGGCCAGCGTCAACGTGTCGCTCTGGCCAGAAGCCTGGCGAAACAACCACAACTTCTGCTACTCGACGAGCCTATGGGTGCCCTGGATAAAAAGCTCAGAACCCGTATGCAACTGGAGCTGGTTGAAATCATTGAACAGGTTGGTGTTACCTGTCTGATGGTTACCCACGATCAGGAAGAAGCCATGACCATGGCTCACCGAATTGCCATCATGGATGCCGGGTGGATTGTGCAGGTTGGCACGCCTACAGACATTTACGAAACGCCCAATAGTCGGATGGCTGCCGAATTCATCGGCTCCATCAATATGTTTGAAGGCCAGATAACCCAGGATGAAGCTGATCATGTGGTGATTGAATCACACCTGCTGAATGCGCCGGTTCGTATTGGTCATGGTATTGCCACCGCACTTGAAAACCCTGAGGTGTAGATTGCCATTCGTCCAGAGAAGACCCGGATAACCCGTGAAAAACCAGTGGCAGACAGCAACTGGTCGTCCGGAGTGATTGATGATATCGCCTATCTTGGCACCCACTCTGTTTATTACATTCGCCTTGATTCCGGAAAAATCGTACAGGCCAATATGGCCAATACAGAACGACACGGAGAACGGCCTACCTGGAATGATCTGGTCTATGTCAGCTGGGAAGATTCCAGCCCTGTCGTACTGAATAATTAAGGGGGCGATCTCATGGAAGTACTCAATACACAACAGGGATCATCATTCTCTGAAGGGCTTAAACGACTACTGCCCGGAAGAAAGTTTCTGATTGCCACACCGTATCTGTGGCTGCTGCTATTTTTCCTGGTGCCTTTTGCCATTGTTCTGAAGATCAGTTTTTCAGAAATGATCATGGCCATTCCACCCTACAGCAGTCTGGTAGAACTGGTGGATGAGACACTGAGCATCAGTATCAATCTGGGGAATTACCTCTTCCTTGCTGAAGATGATATGTACATAAAGGCATACTTCAGTTCCATTCAGATCGCCTTCAACGCCACCCTGCTATGTCTGCTGCTCGGTTACCCCATGGCCTATGCCATGGCCAGGGCACCCCAGCATATGCAGACCACATTATTACTGCTGATCCTGCTCCCTTCATGGACCTCTTTTCTGATTCGTATATACGCCTGGATGGGAATCCTGAAGAACAACGGGCTGATCAACAACCTGTTGATGGCTCTGGGCATTATTGATGACCCGATCATCATGATGAATACAAACTTTGCCGTTTATGTCGGGATTGTCTATGCCTACCTGCCGTTTATGGTACTTCCGCTTTATGCCAACCTGGTCAAACACGATCATTCCCTGCTTGAAGCCTCCGCAGACCTAGGTGCCCGGCCCTGGAAAACCTTTCTTTCCGTCACACTGCCATTATCCAAATCGGGCGTCATCGCCGGCTCCATGCTGGTCTTTATTCCGGCAGTGGGTGAGTTTGTCATCCCTGAGCTACTGGGGGGGCCTGACACCCTGATGATCGGGAAAGTCCTGTGGCAGGAGTTTTTCAACAACCGCGACTGGCCCGTAGCTTCTGCTTTGGCCATGGTCATGCTGCTGCTGTTGATCATTCCAATGGCGCTGTTCCATCACTACCAATCCAAAGAGCTGGAGAGCAGCCATGACCATTAAAACGAAAAATAAAATCTCGTTCTCCAATACGATTCTGATTCTGGGTCTGGTGTTTCTCTACCTGCCCATGCTCATACTGGTGATCTACTCTTTTAATGAATCCAGACTGGTGACGGTATGGGCTGGTTTCTCCACCAAGTGGTACGGTGAGCTTTTTGAAGACCAGCAGTTGCTTGAAGCGATTGGCATGAGCCTGAAGATTGCCTTCTGGAGTTCCTGTATGGCCGTTGTTCTGGGCACCATGGCCGCCTTTGTCATGACCCGCTATAACCGTTTTCGTGGTAAGACCGCATTCTCCAGTATGATCACCGCACCTCTGGTCATGCCGGATGTGATTACCGGTCTGTCACTGCTCCTGCTGTTTGTCGCCATGGCCAATTCAATAGGCTGGCCTGAGGAGCGGGGTATGCTGACCATCTGGATTGCCCATGTCACCTTCTGTGCGGCCTATGCGACCGTGGTTATTTCATCCCGTCTGCGGGAAGTGGATCGCTCTATTGAAGAAGCCGCGATGGATCTGGGAGCAACACCGTTTAAAACGTTCATTCAGATCACACTGCCCGGTATTGCCCCTGCTCTGGCGGCTGGCTGGCTTCTGTCGTTTACCCTGTCACTGGATGATCTGGTTATCGCCAGCTTTGTCTCCGGCCCGGGAGCAACAACATTGCCAATGGTCGTGTTCTCGTCTGTCCGCCTGGGCATCACGCCAAAAATCAATGCACTGGCAACCTTGATTATTCTGGCCGTCTCCCTCGCTGCATTTATCACCTGGTGGTTTATGCGCCGACAGGAAGCACGTCGACTGCAGATGATGCAATTGGGTGATGATTTCTTTGATGAAAGTGAAGATGAATCAACTAAAACAGGAGATTTTGAACGTCGTCGTATAAAATCGGCGTACTCTTCATACAAGAAGGTTGAGAGAACAGAGTCAGCAGCGGTGTAGTTACCAAAAGAGTATAGCTGGCTATAGCTCCTGTTTTCATCGGTTAACAGGAGCGGATGCTCATGGAAAACTTCAAGGAGGACCTGCTTTGGATGTAGGAACGCGGTTAAAAGCCGTTCGAATTATGCACAGCCTCTCCCAGCGAGAGCTTGCAAAACGCGCCGGTGTCACCAACAGCACCATTTCGATGATTGAGAAAAACAGTGTCAGCCCATCGGTCAGCTCCCTGAAAAAAGTACTCAGTGGCATTCCCATGTCTCTGGTAACTTTTTTCTCCCTGGAGATGGATGAACAGGGCTATGAGCCAGTGGTCTATCGTTCGGAAGAACTCTCTCCGATGATCATGGACAAGATACAGATCAAGGTGATTGGTCAGCATAAAGCAAACCGTGGCATGGCTTTTATGGATGAGTGCTATCCACCCAATTCTGATACTGGCGATGAAATGCTCTGCCATGAAGGTGAAGAAGCGGGCATCATCATCGAAGGTCAGCTTGAGCTTACTGTGGGTACTGATGTCTACCTGCTGAACTCTGGTGACAGCTACTACTTTGACAGCACCCGCCCCCACCGATTCCGCAATCCCAGCAATGACGAAGACTGTCGTTTGATTAGTTGCACTACGCCCAGTAATTTTTAGTTCATTTCTTTATAGGGCTGCACAATTAAAGCCCTCTTCTTTATTTAAGTAACATAAATTGATTGGCTTAGTCCCCAAAAAATATAACCGGTTTCGAGAATCATTATCGTCTATATTTTTACGTAGATTATAATCAGCTCATTGAGCTAGGAGTCTAAGGATAGAAGTATTACCTGTTTATTAGCTCAGATTTTAAAAGTACAAAAAACTGTAAGCCAAAGGTATTGGCAACATAAAGATCAACCATACTTAGGTTCAGATACCATAGATGCTATCAAATTCTGCTTCTTTTAATGCAACGAATAATGCACATTTCACTGACTCTGAGACGAGCCCAGATTATACTTTATCTGATGGCAGTAATTGTTATTTATCTTCATCATATTGTACGGCAGAAACTGTACAAATTGCTAAAGAACCTGTGCTTTCTCATTTAACTCCCGAAATCCGTCACAATATTGAAAATCCTGGTGTGCATGAGTCGCTAGGAAACAGAGTTATCTCCCACTTGCCAGATTCATCGAAACCTCCTCCATCTAATATAGAAGTTACTAGAATGGATACGATGTGCTCGTTTCAAACTGACACAGAGCAAATACCATCAGGATATAGGGGCGCGGAGGATTCAAGATCATTACTACTGAAACCTCTCACCGGATCAGCAGAACATAACTCTGAAGAACAAATACAAGTCATTCTTGATCAACTAAAGAATTTAACGCCCGAACAAATTTCAGAGCTTGAGCGAAATGCGATTTCACAATATGGTTTTACGCCAGAGCAATCAAAAGAAATCATTTCTGACTTCCTTATTCAAGTACAGGACACAAAGTCAGTCATTCAGGGAGTCCTTATACTGACTTGCCTCTTTGGATCATTTGGTAGACATATATCATTCATTCTTGATAATGACTCAACAGTTAAAGATTTCATCATCACCATGCTAGGATCTCTGGCTACTGGGGCTCTGGCAGTGGACTCTCTTTCTGACATTCCAGAAGATATTAAGGCTACCTGGAATTCACTACCAGGGCTGAAGAAAGTGGGTATTGCCATTTATCTCAGTTTACTGGGAGTGGCGACAGCCAGTGATGCCTATCGCGTTGGAGCCGAATCAACAAGAGAGTTTGGCCCTCTGGCAGGTGGCATACTAGGGACATGTGAAGGCATTACCATTTTTGGAGTTGGTGCTGAAGCACTGAAAATCATTACAAACTTATGGCCTCAGAGGCGTGAGATATCCAATCAATCAAAAGTGAATTTGGTACTAATCACAATCGCAGCTTTCACTTCTGCCGGATCGGCCTATGCATTTCCCATGGGAACAGAGCAAGATACTAATTCACTTCTCAAAGATTTAGACTTTATTCCAAAATCCTTGGCCTATTCACCAGAAGGACACGCCATCCTATCAGCCACAATGTTCCCACACACTGTTGTTAACTTCATCCTAGAGACCTTTGTTATGTCTTCAGTGCTTATCGGCACAAAAGAATTGATTACATATGTAATACAAAGATCGTGTTGCCAGTCAGCAGATAGCAATAAAGATAGTACTAGTGAACCAACCTATTTCATTGACTACATGAAGCAGGGCCTTAACCAGTTTGTTGCCAGCAGCAGAGTCAAAAAACTGGTTAATACCTTAACCTCAGCAGGCCTGCTTACAGTTGCAACTTTGGCAATGTACAATACCGTTCTATACCAAATGGCCATTAGCCAAGATAGCCGTGATATCGCAGCCGTTTATCGTAATATCTCTGAGAATCAAGATCTCTTAAAGTCGATCGGCATAGATAAAGATAAGCTAATTACTCATGCTGAGTGGGCAGATATTGATGCCTTACTAAATGAAATATTTGTAGGTAACACCCTGCTCGTTCAGCTTTTTGGAGGAACAGCAGGCTTACGCAATGCTATGGGCATGATCGCCGGTATACCTAAGAGTATTTATAATTGGTGCCGGGGGACAAAAACGGAAAGCAAGAGTCGAGATGAAAAATCTCGCAACGAAATGCTACAACAAATCGTCCAACATCTAACGAATACATTAGATATCAATGATATCGACACATTATTACAGCACTATCGTCAACCTCAAGTAGCAAGTGATCCAGCAGCATCAGTAGCTATCGATATGGGCATGGCTCAAAGGGAACACGTTGCATGACCCCCTTTGCTTTACACCTAAATCCTGCAAAGGTTCTTCGATCCGAAGTTGCAATATCCTGTAAATGAAG
>OODV01000382.1 GCA_900299555.1 uncultured Endozoicomonas sp. | reverse complement strand
TCAGTCCTTTGACAACAGGTTTCAGGAAAATATCAATTGGTGTGGTGAAAGACAGTTCTTTCCTTAAAGGCATGTTGATTGGCCCTGACGACCTGGCGATGACCACCAGCAGTACCCGAAAGAACGGCCAGCAGTTTCGTTATTACGTGACCGGCACCAGCCAGAAACAGGGAGCAAAAAACAGCCCACTGCCGCCGCTGTCGGCCCGCACGTTAGAACTTATGGTGCTGGAGGAAATACGGAAACGCCTGGCCAGCCCTGAGTTGCTTTTCAAGGTGTGGCAACAGGTCAGTGAACAGGATGGCAATCTTGATGAAAACACCACTCGGGCCGCACTGGGTGATCTGGCTTCGGTGTGGGACGAACTGTTCGCTCCAGAAAAACGACGCCTGACAGAACTGTTAATTAAACGGATTGAACTGGCCGCAGAGCAAGTCACCGTTTACTTCAGACCTGACGGCATGAATGCCGTCGCCATTGAACTACAACCATAAACTGCAGGGAGAGCCCCATGGCCATTGTCAAAAAAGTCGGAGAAGAAACCGTTGAATTTCTGGAAGAGGAAAACCTGATTAAAGTCACCATCCCCATCAAGATTATACGACGGGGTGGTAAGAGCACGATCAAGACACCGGATGGCATGGTTGGCCATGAAGAGATGGAAGCCCTTCAGAAAGCGCTTATTCAAGGACACCGCTGGATCAAACTGCTGGAAGACGGGAAGTTCAAGAGCGTCCGGGAATTGGCAGACAGGGAGAAAACCGACAAAGCCAAAATCTCCAAGTTCATCCGCCTGACCTGCCTGGCTCCCGATATTCAGGAAGCCATTCTCTGTAACACTGGGACATGGGTATTAACACTGAAGGACTGCCTGAAGCCATTCCCAATGCTGTGGTCTGAACAGCGAAAACACTTCGAAAAAATAGCTGTTGTTGCTCCCGAAAACTCGGGAACCAACAAATAATTAACGAGTAGAAAAATTCAATTGCCTGCACCTACAAACTCTTTTCAAGATTTAGCGTACTGAAGGGAGTCAACTCAACTATATTTGGAATCGATTTGACGGCAATACTTAGCATGAACATCTGACCGATTGCGAATGATTCCCCTAATAGCCCTGATGACTAGCAGTACTAAATCTTTGCTGATGGGAGAGTTGGATCCTGTCGACTCGATAGATAAGCTAGGCATTTCACCGTCTGAGGTTGTCTCTGCAACACAACACTTATCTATTTACCCGATACCCTCACCAGCAGTACTTTATTTCTCGACTTTTTGCATTACCAACAACAATTCCCCAATTAACAGCAAAGGTCTTAATGAATATCAAGTAGTACAGGTGGAGGATAACGCTATTCCAAACTGTTTATCCTGGAACGAAATAGATACTGAAGACACAGGAAGTATCAGCTCAGTAGCCACCGATATGCCAGCAGAGATCACTACAGACACCAGCATCAAAATTGAACAGCCGTTAGACTTTAATGATAATTACTCATTGTTCAAGAAGAGTCCACCGTCTGATCCTTGGCCACAAGGACTATTGAGTAAGGATGACCATATAACCTATGGTGATCTAAGAAACTGGCTAAATGACCTAAACAGTATCTACGATGAAGAACCTGTGTTTCGCTCTATTCTTAACCTTCCCTATCCCTCAGATCAATCTGAGCTATTCCCGGATCATATCAACGCTCGCCCAACCTATGACTGGGTTTTGGATAACTTCCTGACTGACTGGATCAATGACAGGGTAATGCGTGTTATCACACCTGATCCAAGTGAGCTTATGGATGACAGTATTGTCAAAGATAACAATGAATCACAACAGCAAGCAGGGAATCTGAAGACATTTGACCAGATATACATTCCATTTATTGAAAAGTTTGATCGCCAGGATGAAGAGGAGGCAAAAGAGTTCTTCCAAAAAATATATGAACTGCTAGCTCCTCTTAGAGGGCTATTGGTCATTGCTCTCGCTGGAGTTGATAGGCCAGCTTTCACCAAAGGACAGAGGCTTTCAAGGGTATTAAATCGGTCGAGGATTCCTGCTTCCAATATCAAAGTAATAGGATCGAGCAGCCATCGTTATGTATTGGTAAAAAGGACCAAGAATAGAGATCATTTCGAATCCAGTCCCGATACCCTACCGGAAAAACGCCTGCGAACCACCGGCGCGACATTCAGCAAAACCTAAACTAACATACTGATATTAAACAACAAAAAAAGTGGAGGACTCGGAAGGCCAATTCCTCCACTTTTCCAGAGAGAAGAGAGAAAACGGCAAAAAAGGGTCGAAAATAGCTTTTTTGTGTGGAGGGTGAATCCTCCAGCGAAGTGCGTTTAACCCTTTGTTACAAGGGTCTATAAACGACGAAACCCTTACGACAGGTATCGTAAGGGTTAAGGTGTATGGCGGTGGGGAGGGAACCAGCTACGAAAATTTCTGAGAAAAAGCTAATCATGCGAACAAAGCTGGTATTTTATAACTTCACATCGAATTGATTAAAAATCGTTCTTCCATATAAAGTAATTCTGTTTACATTTCTAATATTTCTTGAAAAAACAAGTCTACTGACGTTTAATTTATTGCCGTATTCTTTTGCCACCAAAGTGCTCACAGAGCAAAAAAACTGATGTTTTTTTAGCCTGCGAGTTCTATAAATTGGGCTGAATTTCAATGAAAGAAGCTGAGATTTATTTTAATTTTCTTATTCAGATAGCTGCAGCAGACAATGAGCTAGATGAAGCTGAAGTTGAATTTATAGCAGAGAGTGTTGAAGCTATTGAGTTAGCAGATGACGTCAAAGACAGGGTATTGAAACAACTTGAACGGCTAAAAAACAGTCAAAAAATCAATAGCCTTGAGCAAATTTTTTCTGAATTGAAAAAGACACCCAACCCTAGCCTGGTAATGACTATGCTAAGGGATGGGTATACTATGGCAACCGTAGATGGTCACCCATGTGAATCAGAAATAGCAGTTCTACGATCTTTGATTTCTTCAGTTGGTAATCCATCAAATGAACTTCATATTCAAGCAATCGAGTGGGCGAAGGAGTCTTTAAAAGTAAAGATCAAAGGTGAAAAGCTATTTAATGACCTCAGGATCGCATCATGAGCTTCTTAGACAGTGTTCCAGTAATAAGCTCTTATCGCAAAAGCAAAGAAGCAGATGAAATTATCGAGGACTGGCAGGACCGACATGAATATGCAGAAAGACGGCTGAGTAAAGCCCAGTCTGCTTCTAAAAAGCATGTAGATGAACTCTTTGAATTGAAAAAAAATTGTTCTATAAATGTCATTCCCAACACACTGAATGTTTTGGAAAAGTGTCAGAAAGTCAATCGTCTAGAAACTAAAGTTTCTCAAGAATCATATACTCGCCTTAAGCAGTTTGATATTCCAGCTCTACGTCAAAATGAATCGGTATTCAATGAAGTTGCTATAGTTGGAGCTAAAGGAGTTTCTGCCGGTGCCGTATTGGCGCTTGGATCAATGAGCACTGTAGCATCACTTGGAACTGCATCAACAGGAACTGCCATTGCGTCTCTATCGGGTGCTGCCGCAAAAAGTGCTACCTTAGCTTGGTTTGGCGGAGGCTCTCTTGCATCTGGAGGTGGAGGTATCGCACTTGGGTCAATGACCCTGGGAGGAATTGCTTTAGCACCTCTCGCTATCTTAGGCGCAATAAAGTATTCATCCCATGCTCAGAAGAAATACACTCAGGCTATTGATTTTCGCGAAAGTGTTAAGGTCAATATTGAAAAGATCGACTCTGTTATCGCAATTTCAAAAAAGCTCAATCAACATATTGTACTCTTTTGTGAAGTAATAAACGGTGTTTCTATCAGGCTGCAAAATGCATCTGAGAGACTCGACCAGGCACTTGTACAGCAACAGGATCAAAATATCATCAATCGTTTAAAGCTCGAAAACATTCTTTTTATAAAAGCTCTAAAACGTATTCTCGAAGTTAATGTTCTTAATCAAAATAATCAACCATCAACTGACTCGCAGAGAGTCATTGAACATGTAAGCCATATGAGCGAGACCATTGTTGATGATTTTGTTTCTTATGCCGAATCAAACAGCAAGGTGACATTGCCAAGTGGTATGAAGTATCTGAGTGAACTCGAGCCAGGAGTACAGAGCGCACGATATTTCTGGCTACAAGGCGTATATAAAGAGGATGCGATAAAGAGTAAAGGAGAAAAAAAGGACGGGGATGAAATAACCCTGCTTGGTGCCTTGGGCATGATGTTTTTTTCTTTTTTATTATTTTTGTTTAGTCTATTTAATGGATATGAATTCTTATTCGTATTATCAGGGTGGTTTTTTATATCGTCCCCATTTTACTATCTTAGTGAGAATTTCGGAGGCTTCATTAAAAGGGCGTCAGAAACAGCAATGGGTATTCTAACAATACTAGCTTTCATTATTTATTTTGTACTTTGAGTCATGAAAAAAGTAATAACACAAGGGCTCGGATTTGCTGATGCTCTTCAGACAATGGTCGGAAGTTATCACGATCTTCAAAAAGTTCGTGCTGAAGAAGAAACAAAACAATTTGGGATAGAGTCACATGCAAAAATCAGCATTGAAGAAATAAGAGCTAAACGTGACATCATTGTATCGGCGCTAGAAAATGACCATCAGCTGAACCAAGAAAAACTCAAGCACAGTTTTAAGGTTATTGATCATGCCTTGGAAACCGGGGACTTAAAAGCGCTTGAGTTTGGTTTAGGAGCAATGGTTAAAGTGGCTGAAACCAGTTCACTACTAGGTCTTTCTCAACTGACAAAGCAGCTAGAAGACAATAGTAACATCATTGATTTATAGGGGTGTCTGATCAGATCGTTACTTATTCAATTAAAGTGAATATAAAGGAGATTGTGAATAGAACTGTGTTTCTGTCTATCTTTAAACCCTACGAGGTTGAGGTAGGCAAACATGGATATCAAGCAACTTGAAGCCTTTGCTAAAGAAGCTGCCAAATCCATCAAGTCCGAGAGTGATCTTAACGACTTCCGACATATGCTTTCCAAGGTGGCTATTGAAACAGCTCTGAACAGAGAGCTTGAGGAACACCTGGGGTACGAGAAACACTCCAGGAGTCCCTCTGGTAACCGCCGTAACGGTAAATTAGCCAAACAGCTATCGACAGAAGACGGTCCTCTTGAGATAGAAGCTCCCCGTGATAGAGATGGCTCATTTGAGCCTCAACTCGTGAAGAAAAGACAGACACGCTTTTCCTCGTTGAATGACAAGATCATCAGCCTCTATGCCAAGGGCATGACCACTCGAGATATCGTTGCTACCTTCAAGGAGATGTACGACGCTGATGTTTCAGAAACCCTGATATCCAAGGTTACCGAAAGCGTTCTTGAAACAGTTACCGAATGGCAATCCCGACCTCTTGACCCTGTTTACCCTGTGCTCTATTTGGATTGCATCATGGTTAAAATTCGCCAGGATAAACAAGTCATCAACAAAGCCGTCTATTTGGCTCTTGGCGTAAACCTGGAGGGAAAGAAGGATTTGCTTGGGCTCTGGATTTCTGAGACAGAGGGTGCAAAATTCTGGCTGGGTGTCCTGACAGAACTCCAGAATCGTGGGGTTCAGGATGTCTTGATTGCCTGCGTTGACGGTCTAAAAGGCTTCCCTGATGCGATAAATACCGTCTTTCCCCAGGCTCAAATCCAGCTCTGTGTTGTCCATATGGTGCGTAACTCGCTCAAGTATGTCTCTTACAAAAACTACAAAGCGGTCGCAACTGATCTGAAGCAGATCTACCAGGCTTCCACTGAAGAAGAGGCGTTGTTGGCTCTGGAGCGTGTCAGTGATCGTTGGGATGACCAGTACCCGAGGATCAGTAAATCATGGCTGGATAACTGGCATAACCTGAACACACTGTTCAGCTATCCTATGGATATCCGCAAAGCCATCTATACGACGAATGCGATAGAGTCCCTGAACAGCGTGATCCGTAAAGCACTGAACAAGCGGAAAGTCTTCCCAACAGATAACTCGGCAAGAAAGGTGATCTACCTTGCTATTCGGGATGCTTCGAGGAAATGGACGATGCCGATCAGGAACTGGAAAGTGGCCTTAAACAAATTTTTGATTCTGTTTGAAGACCGCTTAGCCAACTATATTAACTGAGGCAGAAGCACAGTTAGATTTACACTCTCTATAATAATGTTCATAGAAAAAGTTATTAGCCTTTATATATTCATCTACGCGCCCACAATCAAATCTAACGCCGTGAAACTTATAGGCTAAAATAGTTTTTTCTCTGGCCTGAATCATTAAAGAATCAGTTAATTGAATTTCTCCATTTCGATCTGGCATGGTTTGACTAATATAGTCGAAAATATCAGGTGTTAGAATATATCTTCCAATTATTGCAAGGTTACTTGGAGGGTTTCTTGTTGGTTTTTCTACCATGCTGCTGATTTTAACTAGATCATTGCTTATATATTCTCCAGAAACAATGCCATAGTTTTGTGTTTGATGATCAGGAACCTCCATTACAGCAATGATTGAGCATTGATGCTCATGATATAATTCAACCATGGTTGACATCAGACTTACCCCATTACCTCCAATGCATAAATCATCTGAAAGAATTACACCAAATGCTTCATTTCCAACGAGTGTTGCACCTGTTGATACAGCATGACCTAAGCCCTTCATTTCTTTTTGTCTTGTATAAGAAAACTTACAGTCATCAATTAACTTATTTATACCATTGAGCTTTATTTTTTTCTCTGACAATTTAATTTGATGTTCTAACTCATAATTATTATCAAAATGATCTTCTATTGCTCTCTTCCCCCTACCTGTCACTATACATATGTCTGTCATTCCTGCCTCTAATGCTTCTTCTACACCGTATTGCATTAATGGTTTTGAGATTATTGGCAGCATCTCCTTTGGTATTGACTTGGTAGCCGGAAGAAATCGAGTGCCATAGCCAGCAGCAGGGAAGAGACATTTTCTAATCATTTTTATTCCTAAAGTTAATAAAGCTACAAATATGAAATAGGATAAACCGTTTATACCTCAATAATGACTTTTTTATATGATTTAATTCAAGCAATAATGTCAGAGAATAGCTAACCAGCCTATGAAACTTCTTGAATCGATATTCTTTATACCATTTATTACTATAGTATCTTGTATCTCCAAAGCCAAGAATCCTCTCTTGCTCTTTATTCAGGTTTTTTAAAAAAGATGCGTTTAATAATAAAGGCGAATAGCGATTATACTGGAGATCTAGATTCTGTAGTTTAATCGAAGGATCATGGAAATTGTAAAAAACTGCATTTCTTGATTTTAACACTGGAGTGTTTTGACGATGTATACCACTGGTATCAAATAAAAATATAGTTCCAGCACTACCTGTAACGAACTCTATTGGCAACCTTAAATCCTTTACCTGCCTATCATTCATATGTATTGGTTTATACTCCAGCAGATGACTTCCTTTTACATATACAAATTCACCAGATTCTACATCCGTTAAATAAACACCTAGTTTTAATTGTGCTGGAGGACTGGAGTAATATGCTTCGTCATACCATGCGTCATTATGCCATCCATGAAAGTTCTTAGTGGTGGAGATAGTCTTCCATCCTCTTGCCTCGGTCATTTGAAAATCATTCCCGATATAACCTCGAATCACACTAATAAGATCCTCGCTATATATTGGAAAATAGAACTCTTGAGACAGTGTAAGTAAATCTTCTATTAAAAAACGCCACTTTTCATTCTGTTGATAGCCTGACGACGTATTGAATCTTGGTAAAAATAACTGACTTTCAAATGCTATTTTCATTTTCAGTAGATTACTTGAGGATAATTCTCCTTTCAATATTGAAATACCATCTCGATCCAATTCTTCTCTTATGGTTTTAATGCTCTTCTTCATCGGTACTATCCAGATTCCGAATTACCTTTGCCGGTATACCAGCAGCCAGTACATTTGGAGGAAGATCATGAGTTACAATACTGCCACAGGCAACAATTGTCCCTCTGCCAATACGAACATTAGCCATAACATTCACTCCGGTTGCCAACCAGACATCATCTTCCAGAATAATGTCACCCACTTGGTTGTCATCATCAGGTTCTCCGTTCGCTCTACGCTTTGAATCCAACGGATGACCAGGATAACCTGCAAGCGTGGAACGCCCTGCAATTCTGACATTATTGCCAATAATTACTCTTCTACCTACTGCGATACCTGTCTGCCAACCTATACCACAATTATCGCCAATAATAAGTTCCGGAGTGATAATTCCTAAGTCATTCTTGGGTGAAACTGTTCTTCCTGAAAAGGAGGTCATTCCTGACAAACGACAGTTTTCTCCAATCGAAATTTTTAGATCACCCTGAATTAGTGGAATCCCATTTGATAGCATTAATTTATTAGGAGGGTTTGTTAAATGACTCTTTAATATAGGAGTAAAATAAAAAACCCTTAGCAATTCAGAGAATAGATATTGTGAAGAATAGTGAAACCATCTGATTATGCGGTAAACTTTTGGCAAATTCGGGCCACTATAATAAACATAATTTTTGGCAATGATAATTATTTTCTTTGCAAATATATGGTCACTTCTTTTTATATGATTTTTTATTTTACGGACAATCATTTTTAATTATTCTGCTGTAGATCGTGTATGTTTCTTTTATCATTTCTTCTAGCGTGAATGATTTAATAATGTGATTTCTACTATTTGTTGACATTTTTGCATGTTTATCAGGGTTTTTCAGAAGCTCATTAATAGCTATTTCTAGATCAAGCACACACCCAGGTTTAACGAGTAATCCTGTTTCATTATTTATGATAATCTCGGGTATGCCGCCAATATCACTTGCAACAACGGGTAGCCCACAAGCACCAGCTTCAGCAATAATATATCCAAAAGCTTCTTGCCACTGAGATGGAACTATAAGTATATTTGAAATATTCAATATGACTTCCATGTCAGAAACTACACCTAGGTAATACGCTCTTCCAATAAAAGGCTTTTCTTTAATTAACTTTTCTAGCTTATTTGTATAAACCCCATCTCCAACAAGCAAGAATATACAATCGTCATTCTTTGTTAATATATTCTTCATAGCTTCTATTGCAACGGGGAACCCTTTTTCGTCTGAAAGCTGCCCTGCATATACAATTACTTTTTTATTATTATCTCCTAATATATCTGACTTTAACTTTCTTTTTAATTCTAAACCGTAAGGTTTAAATCTTTTAGTATCAACTCCGTTGTATAGTAACATTGATTTTCTCTTTATTGAATACAAGTTACTTTTCAACCGTTGAAAGACAAAACCTGAAACTGGAAGATATAAGTCAATATATCTACTTACAAAGCTCCTTTTTAGTTTTTTTATTTTTTCTAGTATTTTATTTGACGTTAAATAGTTACCAGAGCTGTGATCGGTAACAATCAACTTCCCATTCCATAACATCTTGCTATACAGAAGATTCCAGTCATATGGACCAGTAAAATGAGTATGAATAATATCTGGTTTTAGGAGTCTAAGTTGCTTTGCCAGTGTTATTGGATTTAACATTTCTTCTTTTTTCAGTTCGATTAAAGTGGCATTACATTCGACTGCAATTTCCTTTATGGCATTATTCATTGGAGGAATTGAAATTATGATTATTTCTATGTCATAGAGTTGAGAATATCTAACCATATAACAGAGATAATCTTCAAAAGATCCTTTTTTATCTGGAACTATTTGACACCAGATCAAAACTTTGGCTTTTAATTTCACAGTGAAGTTTTTATTAAATTTAGTAACTATTTGTGACTTGCAAAGAATTCACACAAGATAGGCGATTTACACGTATTCTAATAATAGTAGCACACTACTGTCTGGTTAAGCATAAACCAGCTCCAGGCTCCCCTGATTATGGTGTAAATTGACTTTGT
>OODV01000146.1 GCA_900299555.1 uncultured Endozoicomonas sp. | reverse complement strand
CCAGTCTGGCTCATCGAAGCCGTTTAGGTGGGGCGAACCATCCCATTACAAAGAATCAAAAGAAAAGCCTTCTTTGTGAGCTTCATGGTTCAACAAAAAATCAGGCCACTTCGAACAAACCAGCAGCCCCCATACCACCACCAATGCACATGGTCACTACTACGTATTTGGCTCCACGGCGCTTACCTTCAATCAGAGAGTGTCCTACCATACGGGCACCGGACATGCCAAACGGGTGACCAACGGCAATTGCTCCACCATTTACATTCAGGTTTTCATTGGGAATACCCAGCTGATCACGGCAGTAAATAACCTGACAGGCAAAGGCTTCATTCAGCTCCCACAGGCCAATGTCATCCATTTTCAGCCCATGGCGCTTCAACAGTTTAGGAATGGCAAACACCGAACCAATACCCATTTCATCGGATGCACAGCCAGCAACAGCAAGACCACGATAAATCCCCAGAGGCTCAAGCCCTTTTTGTTCAGCCAGCTTACTGCTCATCAAAACGGAAGCCGATGCACCATCAGATAACTGTGAAGCATTACCTGCAGTAATAAAGTTGCCTTCTTTCACCCAGTGACCGTCTTTCCAGACCGGCTGCAGGCCTGCCAGACTATCCAATGTGGTGCTGGCACGATTACATTCATCCTGCGCCAGGGTCACCTCTTCATAAGTCACCTCTTTGGTTTCCTTATTGAAGATGCTCTTGGTTGTCGTCATAGGGACAATTTCATCGGCAAAGAGTCCAGCCTTCTGGGCTTCAGCGGTTCTCAGCTGACTTTGCAGACTATAGGCATCCTGCGCTTCCCGGGAAATTCCATAACGCTCAGAAACAATTTCAGCCGTTTCAATCATGGGAATATAAGCCGCAGGATCCATGGCAATGGCTGCCTTGGATAGGTTGCGATAGGTATTCTTGTGCTTGTTCTGCACCAGAGAGATCGACTCAAGCCCCCCCGCCACAGCAATATCAATCTCATCGCACATAATGCTTTTGGCAGCTGTCGCAATGGTCATCAGACCAGAAGAACACTGGCGTTCCATCGCCATACCGGAAACGGTTTCCGGCAGGCCACCGGCAATGGCAGATAAACGACCAAGATTGTACGACTGGGTACCCTGCTGGGCCGCTGCACCAATCAGCACATCATCAACCTCACCCGCTTCGATGCCTGCACGCTTAACCGCTTCACGTACTACATGACCACCCATCGCAGGTGCTTCTGTATCATTAAATGCACCACGAAATGCTTTACCTATTGCCGTACGGGCCGTTGAAACAATAACAGCGTCTTTCATTGTTCTTATTCCTTGTTCGAGCTTGTTGGGAAGCTTAAGCCTGATGTTATTTTCGTCGGACTGACTTCTTATTCCGGGTAGTAGCGGGAAATCGTATCCACCACACAGGCTGGACGATCTTCACCTTCAATTTCTACAGTCACTCGAACGATGGACTGGACCCCGCCTTTGACTTCTTCAACGTTAATCAGCTCACCCACACCACGGATACGGGCACCGACTTTCACCGAGTTTGGAAAACGTACTTTATCCGTGCCGTAATTAACGCCCATACTGATTCCCTGAACGTCCATAATCTCTGGCAGAAACAGACTGACCAGAGAAAGCGTGAGGTAACCATGAGCGATACAGGCACCAAAAGGGCCGTCCTTGGCACGTTCTGGGTCAACATGAATCCACTGGTGGTCACCGGTCGCTTCAGCAAACAGGTTGATCCTTTCCTGATCAATGGTCAGCCAACGACTTTCTCCCAGCACAGAGCCAACCTTGTCCTGGAGTTCATGGGGTGTTTTAAATACCGTAGTCATCATCAGGCCCTCTGGCTGCTGGCAGAAATTATTTCACCGGTCATGTACGAACTGTAGCCACTGGCCAGAAACATCATGATATTGGCAATCTCCCAGACCTCGGCAGCGCGACCAAAGGCTTCTCTGGAAGCCAGCTGCTGCAATAGCTCCTGAGGAGCAGACTTACGCAGAAAATCGTGAAGGGCAATGCTCGGGCTTACCGCATTGATACGAACACCATGTTCAGCGGCTTCCAGCGCAGAGCAACGGGTCAGCGCCATCACACCCGCCTTGGCAGCGGCATAATGTGCCTGCTCTTTTTGTGCACGCCAGCCCAGTATAGAGGCGTTATTAACAATCACTCCGGACTTGCGCTCCATCATTTTCGGCAGAATCGCTCGAGTCATCCGCATGGTACCGGTAAGGGTCACATCAAGAACACGGTTCCACTCTGCGTCTTCCATCTCTACCAGCAGCTTGGAACCACCCAGACCAGCATTGTTGATCAATACATCCACACCACCGAGCTTTTCCTCAGCAACAGCCACCAGAGTCTGGACCTGCTCTTCATCGGTGACATTACACACCTGGGTATAAATAGCTTCCAGACCGGTTTCGGCTTTTATCTTTTCTGCGGCCTCAATCAACCGGCCTTCATGGATATCACTGATCATCAGTGCACGACAGCCCTCTTCCGCGGCCCGCACAGCAGCAGAAAAGCCAATACCCGCTCCGGCAGCTGCGGTAATCAGAACCGACTTACCATCCAACAGGTTATGACCCTGCACATATTCCGGGTTCAACATCGCCTTTCTCCCATTAATTCTTATTATCAAATAATGTTACTGTCTTTCACCACCCCTATCAGGAATAAACCGATTCGTAAGAAATGCCTAAAATTTGGATGATCGTCCACTGCTTTTCCTTCAAACCGACCACATGCTGTTCCTGATTATTGACCGTTAATACATTAATCCCCTGAAAGCAGAAGAAGACCCATCTTGCTGTTGGATTCTGGCAGGGCTTCTTTTTCTGGTTTGGAAACACACGACTCCGCTTTTTCAGTTCGTACCTTATTCTGTGCTGGATAGCAGCATAGACCATCAGGCAGAGTGTCATCACCATCAACAGCGCTTCAATGCGCTCCGGTTTCTTCAGATAGAGTGAAGAGACCAGAAAGTCCGGGCTTTTCAGGAAACGAAAGCC
>OODV01000167.1 GCA_900299555.1 uncultured Endozoicomonas sp. | reverse complement strand
AGTCCTTTGACAACAGGTTTCAGGAAAATATCAATTGGTGTGGTGAAAGACAGTTGTATAGAAACAAGAACGTATATTTTCCAGGAACCTATTGAACATACCCCTATCAAACAGGGTTGAAGTGAGTACCATTTACAAAAAGAGAAAGGTCTTAGCAATGTATACAGAACAAGCACCTTACCCCTCAGCTCCCACTGCATATCCGATGCCCTCTCACTATCAGCCAGCACCAATACCGCAGCCTCCACAGACTGTCACCCCACCAACAGGCGCCATGCCTGCAACACAGCAAACTCAATCAACAACGCCAGTGACGACCTCAACAACCGGGGATGATGCCAGCAAAGGTTCCTCATGGTTGGGCCGATGGGTAAAAGCTGTAGTTACCGTTGTGGCATTCTGTGCAGCAATGGCAGAGGGCTTATCACTAATACCTGCGGCAGTGGTTGCTTTGCTGGCTTATGCAGCCATGGAAATCATCTCACGGTCAATAAACTGGATCTCCGTCTCCAATTTCTTCCAACGATCTGAAAATAATAACCCATGGCTGATTGACCCAGCTAAACTTGAAAAATTAGAAACTTATCAAAGTACAAGAATAACGAATGAAGGTCTGGCTACAGAAAGGCTCTGTTATTATAATGGCCAGAAACAACTCGAGCGGTATACAGATACCCCGGCAGGGCAAAGAGTCAATTACGAAGTGAAAAAGGTGGTCATACCAGCTTAGAGATCAAGCTAACTGTCGGCTCTATTAATATACGACGCCTTTATATTTGTGTCCGATATTCACCATGTTAACCTGTCGGACCTCTATACCCTCTTGAAACCAGGATTATATTTCACTCTGCTTACCATTTTCCTGTTTCATCTGCTGTAAAAACAGTGCCCCTTCATATGCCACTAATGGAAGACAACCCAGTCAAAATACTCAAACGATGAGCAATCACCGTGCTATTTCTTCAGTCCATATAGTGAAACACTTACCTATAAATGATGATCACAATCTGAATAATGATTTCAAAAAAAGTACGTAAAATCCAACATCAATATTTAAGTGTTGACGATCAACGTATAATTAAAACTCACCTTATTTCACTGTACTAACCATCCCCTGCTGAGATGCCACTCTGCTCACCAAGAAAACGTGAATATACATGTTGGCAGAAATTTTATAATCGGGCGGTGACGAAGGTAATACCACAGAGCAAAAAATGAACATTTCTTGAGCAGTCAAACAGCTCAACAGTCGGTAGAATATCACTACTGTCCGGTTAAACACTCTTAAGCTCCAGAAAGCCCTTAGCAATCAATGCAGGGTCTGGCTTATTGCTCAATAAATCAACCACCGGTCGTTTTGTCATCAGGTTCAGGTTAATCTTCCGGGCTATCTGTTGAAGAGATAACCTGCCGGGATAGTTGAGCTGAACCAAACGCAGTAGCAGGCAGGCAATCATAGCGGTCAATATCTGGATTTTAACTGTATTTTCACTTCGCCCAATAAAGCGTTTGATCTTCAGATTCTGTGTAATCCATTTGAAAAACAGCTCGATCTGCCAGCGGGATTTATACAGAGCTGCTATTTCTGCCGCTGTCCTGCTCAGGTCATTACTGATAAATGAAAGCACCCTGCCGTCTTCTTCCCGACGGATGCGGACTCGCCGAAGTCTGTTGGGCAGGCTTTCCGGCCTTTATTTGACGAGAGATGAATAATCTGGTCTTCCAGAATGAAATCCTCCGTGGTTTCCCGCGCTTCAATGACTGAAGGGCTTTCTGACAGGCACTATGTAGAGGTGCAGAAAAGTTGATAGTGCTCTAGTACATCATTTCATTGGAATTGATGTGTTCCATTGGTCCTGAGATTGTCGAAGGATGTTGCCACTGCAATTCGCAAGCTCAGTGCGAACGAAGTACAAAGCATCAAACTCACTGAAACGATATACTAGGTAGATAAATTCTCCGATTACTTTATCGTGAACTTCTTCTGATTTTGAAAGCAAATAGATCGTCGAGCAAACCTCTTCAAACATCACCTGAAACACAGGGTTTATATCTCTATACGCTGAGAACATGCTTGGCAACATCTGTTGTTTCGCTGATATCTGCTTCGCGTAGGAGTTCCAGCCATCCGTGAAGAAAAAATTAAATCGACAGAGTCACACCCGCTCAGCGACCAAATGCATGGGTAATTCTCCGATTGAAGCGAGATTTCAAAGTTGAATTCTGAACTGGGCAGTCGCTTCCACTCCCAGCTTGAATCAAGCCGGAATGAAAAATATGTTTGCATTGGTAAAGTGTTTTTCTGGTCTCATAATACCAGCTATTCTTGCTGGGAGCATTACATAAAGAAATAGGTAATCAGTACTGTGTCGCAGACCTAAATATCGCAACTCTAAAAAACAGTCTGCCTGCTTAAGTGCTAATGTTTCTGTATTGTTGAAATCCAACGATACAAATATTCTTGCTCGGTTTTTCTATTTATAAACAACTTGCATAGAGTGCTCTGATATGGACGGAACTCCTGGACCTGCTGCCTCATCGAGTAAAAGACATTTTGATTATTACGTTGAAATGAAAACAAGTTCATTGCCAAGTCGGCGGGGGCATAAAACTAATCAGGGGCATATATACCAAGGCTATGAGGCAAGCATTGGCAATATAGCTTCAAATATAGAGGGAACTCCTATCTCAGGAAGGAGGGTTAGTGCTGAAGGATCAACTGTTTCAGGTGGATTTACAAGACAGAATAGTTCGAGTGCGGAGTCTGTTCGAGAAGAAAAAGGATCTTTAGATGATCTTGAAACCAGTCAATCATCCCATTCCGATGATATGCTTTTTAGAAAAAGAACGTACCAGCATTCACCATTTTCAAGTATGATGAGACCTAGAGAAGACAAGCCCATGCATCAAAGATTATTGTTAGCTGGGGAAGTTCGTAGGGGATCTTCTAGTAGTGATGAATCAAATCCTGGCCATATGGTTGGGGTGTCAAGAAAAACAGTTCAGAGTACCATTGTGCAAAGCCTTCAGGAGATGAATCTGCCGGAGTGGTTCGATGAAAGGTATATACCCCTTCATGGTAAACCATCAGTTTCAATGTCGAAATTAAAGCTAATTCTAGAGAAAAGAGACTCTATTGAAAACTATAAAAAACTGACAGATATAAGTGATAGTGAACAGAATAAGTATTTTGATTTTTTTGACAGTCTATCAAATAATTTTACTCTTGCTGATAAGTATCTAGAAAAAATGAATATCCCCAGGTGTCAGATCATTCTCTGTGGCACGCAAAGTGCCGGAAAATCTTCGCTAATGGCCGCTTGGACTGGCATTAAAACGACGATATGTATAGGCACTGGGACAAAAACGGCCATCATATATCAGTTTTCCAAAGCAGAAAAATTTGAATCGGAGGTTAATTTTGAGGGTGAGAGTAGAATAAAAAAATTTGAGACACTTTCCGATCTTAATAATCATCTTTGTGCTATCCAGGAGTCCATTGTTGGAAAAATTTCTCCTAAGGTTTTGATTGTTAAAGTGCGTGCACCTCATTGCAGTAGAATAACGTTTGTAGACCTGCCAGGTGATGTTGGATTAGATAAAAAAGAAGAAGATAAAATAACTCGCCACAATATGTTTAAAAGGTTTTTAACTCCACATAATATTTTGTTGAGAGTAATGCCTGAAGGGCTTGACAAAGATAGTGATGGTATATTTCAGCAGCTTATAAATTCCGACACCCTTAGCAGGAATTTAATTATTGTAACTACAAAAGTAAAAGAAGGGCTGGAATCATTTGTTACTGGCCATAGTGATAAAGGTGATGACAGATGGTTGAATGGCTTATTCAGTAGAGGGTTCTATAAATCTGATAGAGTTTCTATTCCTGTTTTCGGCGTTGATATTAACTCCGAAGTGGTCTCAGAAATAGCCGACATGTCTAGTAGCGGGAAATCATTGTCTGATATTTGGGATAGGAATGATAACCAACTTTATGAAACAATACGCGATAGATTCAGCACAATGGAAAAATTTTCAGAGGATAAAAGAAAAATTGCGATCGGTCATCCTGCCTGCCTTGGTATGGAGGCATCGCTGAGGGCTGTTAAGTGGCTTGCTGCAGACATAAACAAACAGAATTATGAAAATATTATTTATAGTATAAAGACAACTCTTCTTCCTGAAATCAGAAATGAAATACAAGTTTCAAAAAAAGTCTATTTTAACGAATGTTTTAATATAAATGAATTTCATATCGGTCTAGATAGTGATGCATTTTATGAAAAATTTAGGAAACTCGAACGCTTTGTCAACTTAGAATTGAAAGTTAGAGGTATTTGTAATTTTAGATCTGGGCCTTTTTACCATTCAAAAGATAAAGGGGAAGAATACAATAAATCACTTAATGAATTCTGTAAGTCTGAAATGTTAAAGAAAAACAATGGGGAGTTATGTACAGGCAGAGCAGGGAGTAGTTCGGATTCGATAAGAGCAAAGGAGTCAAAAGGAGATAAATTGAAGTCCTGTGAAGATGAACTTGTTGATTCTCAATTAGCTGAAAGAGGCCATTATGAAGTTCAAAAACTGAAAACAAGCGCTATCAATTTTATCAGTATGGTTATGGATGCATATAATGAATCAGCATCTCAAGGTAAGTCAACTTATAGAGAAGACTCTGAATATATAGCGAATGAAGGGCTTGCTTTGCAAGCATTATCTCAAATAGTATGGGAGGAAATGGCCGATTCTTGCCATGAGCTAAAGAAAGCTCTGGTTGTTATGCTGCAAGGGTATATTTATAATCTTATTGATAACCAAATTACCGGTATTTTCAATCTAAATAAAAGTCAAATTGATTCATTAAAAGAATATGTAACAGAAGGTGTTATTGAAAGCATTGATGCTTCATATCTGAAACAGGTTTGCACAGAACCACATCTTAGCGTACCCAGCATTGGTGATAAAGAAATTAGATTTTATGGCCTGTTTTTTTCCTCATTAGGTATTGAGGTCAATGAATCCAGTATAAGATCGCACTTGGACAAACTGAAAAAAATGATCATTGACAATAAGCATAAAGCTGTAGTTGGAACAAAGATTGCCGCGGCTACACTGGCTATTGGCGGAACAACCGCGGCAGTGGTTGCAAGTGCCGGCCCTTTACTTGGTATCTTGGGCGTGGGGGCGGCAATAACAAGTATTTTTGTTCCTTCCTTGACCCATCACGCATTGTCTGCGTTATCATCAGGAGCTAAAAAAATTGGTTCTGGAGTCAACTTTGCGGTGTTGTCACTTAAAAGTGCTCATAAAAAAGATAAAGTGCATCAGGAAAAACTGAAACAGCAGGTGGCTGATTATAATAATAAAGGAAATCAGGAGCTTACAAAGATGCAGGCATCTATGAAGACGTCATTAAATCTACTGAGTTTTTTTGCTACGGCTGAATCAATTGTTGATAATACACAATTTGAGTTTTACGACAGAATTACTGATCAGGTATTCAAACAGTGCATCAAAGATTCTGTTTCGATAATGAGACTAGGTTTGGTTAAAATTAAATGTGATGAAGTTGCCGATTTTGATGATAATGAGCATTCTAATTTATTCAAGGCAAGAACGTTAAAAGAAACGGAAAAGCAGTTGAAGGCACTTGTTGGGGTTTAGAGGGCTTCTTAGTAGACATTAAGCACCTACGATCGCGCACAAGCCCAGCCTTGTGCGTCCTGAATAACCATCCCGTGCGGGGTGATCTCATTGCGCATTTTTCTCCCAGAAGCAAAGCAGTTTTTTGATGCATAAGGTCAGGCGCTTTGTGGCATTCATCAAGGATAAAATCAAATTGCCAAACAGGTGGGTTCCGCTTTTCATCACCTTGTGTATGGATGTCGGCAGTGGTGGTAAGCACTCTCTTTCTGAACGAATATCTTCGGTGAGTTGTACCCGAACCAGATTATTAGTGAGAAGATCCATTGTCGTATGAAGTTCCACTGCAGCAGGGCTGACTGTTGAGATCCTGCCGTGGAATGCCTCCTTCAGGGCATCATATACGGCCCGGGGAGGAACCTTCCTGAATGAGGATATGCTCGAACTCTGAAAATAGACTGTTGTCGTCGAACACCATGACCTTGCGGAGAAATATATCCAGACACTGCATCCATAGGCACAGAATAAGAACGGGTAAGGCGTCGTTTTTAGCTTGATTTGCCCAGCAATGATAAGACACATCCGCGCCCGTCAACTCATTAAATTTACGATTTAAATCAGCCTGAGTATCGCAATTTCCATCTCCAGCAAGGGCTGCGATGAGTGACAGAATAAAATCAAGAGGGTGAATATCTCGCTGTCGTATTGTGAAGCCAAGCTGTTCAGCCATTTTGACCAACTCAGTCTTATCGAAATAGGTCAGCAGTTTTTTCGACTAATCTACTATTTACAGTGCTCATCCTGTCCAGCTATTGGTTACGGTTATCAAAGCTTATTTTGGCTATTCAAGTTGAGCAAGAGTACTTGAAATGTTTCTTTTGAGCTTAATGTCTACCCTAAGTTGTAGAAGTTCAGACCTGAACTGACCGTTACCGATTTTTAAGAAGGTGTCTGTCAGGTCAAATTCAGGCTATGAACTTTTCCTTCCAGATCTCTTTCCC
>OODV01000128.1 GCA_900299555.1 uncultured Endozoicomonas sp. | reverse complement strand
TTGACCTGGGCATTTTCGAAGGGGAGTTGTGTTACTGTTGGCGGGTCGAGTTTTTTAAGCGAGCCAGTACAGTCGTTGGACTGATCTCAAGGACACGTCCGATATCTCTGACCCCGGAGCCATTCACGGTCATCTTTATGATCTGCTCATGAGTACCAGGCAGATTGCCGTTATAGCGATACTCAAGTTGGAAGCTCTTATTACAGTCCTTGCATCGATACCGCTGGTGACCCGTCTCAGCTTTCCCGTTCTTAACAACATTGAACGTTTGTTGACAATGGATACAGGCAACTTGAACTACAGCCATAGATGACTCAAAAAGACAGGAATATATCAGATCAACAGCTCTGACACATCACCGAATATTCTGAACAGGATTGTACTCCAATTGATATTTCAACTTACGCTTCTAAGTTTGGAACAAAGGATTATGGTCATGTTTAATGCCCCAACCAAACGCAGCAGAGAGCATACTTCTTACCCTGTTACATTGCTGTCCCACCTTCACTTCATGAATAAGCCTGGAAATAATATCTACAATATGAGCCGGTTTGATTTCATTCGCAGGAAGGTCAAGCATAAATTGAAACCGTTTAACTTCGAACACATGATTCTTTAATGAGTTCTTTGTACTTTTATAGCCACGCCTCCCTTTAAGATGCAATTCCAAGTAATCAGTTAGTAATTGGTAAAAAGTAGCTGAGTCTCCTGTCTGTTTATTGGCATTATCATCCTGTTTCAGATCTTCTGCTTTTTTTCCTGTTGATTTTTTGATGTATTCAAGAAAATCACCTCCAGCATTTTTAATGGCGCCAGCAGCCCTGGAAATTTCAATCGCCTTATCAATGGTAATTCCTTCACCCTTTTCCAAATAATGACGATCAATTTTTGTGTACTTAAATCCTTTATCACCACGGCACTTAAAATATAAGTCCACCCCTTTTTTTACAAACCGAATAGCCAGAGAGCCATCCCCCTCATTCACTACTTTAAACTCCTTTTTCCCTGTAAACCCACTCTGGTGCATGCGGACAATTTCTTTATCGCTCAGCACGTTATTTCCTCTTATTGGTATAAATTACTTTTTGCTATATGCCGTTTTTTGACGATTTACACATTATTGGTACACAGAATTTTTTGGTACACAACAATATTGTCATTTTGGTGCACAAAACAATAGACAAAACCAGTAACCAATTAGTTCTTAACAGACAATGCGGAGATATAAGGAAGGATACAAAAGCCATAAAAAACTATTTATTTTAAATGGCTTTGTACTTTATGGTTTTTAATGGACTAACGTGTGTAAAAATTAAGCTTGGACTATATCATTGGTTACGTAACAGTGTATCGAATGTCTGAGTGCTCTTACTGACAATTTTTCCGATATAATCTTCGGTGATCATCAGGTTAGTCATAGCCATTTGGGTCTTAAACATATCCTTCATACCCATAGCCTCACCAGGTGCAAGATGCATTTTCACCAAATCAGCCCTGTTTTCCACATGATCCCTGAGTCCCTGCATGCCTTTAAGCACCTTATCTCCCAGTGTCAGGGCCGGTGCATCCGGGTTTGCAGTCACTTCTATGGGCTTGAAATTTGCAGCCTGTACAGCCTCATCCGGCGTTTGCCCAGATACCAGCTCAGCAAAACGTCCTGCGGCCCCTTCTTCAGGCTGATCAGGATTGGCAAAGCCTTCCTGCGTTTTTTCCAAAGCCTTATCTGCAAGATCACCCGTCTTGATAAGATTGTCCGCCATGATAGTAACCTTTGTTCGTTATTGTTTGGTTTGAGGTACTTAAAATCCTCTTTGCTGTTTTAATACAGCTCTTTATATTTTTTTATTTCACTTATAACTTTAGCTCATCCGCCTTATTCATCAGAAACTGCATTGCACTTTCTACACCAGGGCGGTTGAAATCGACATCATGAATAAATAAACAGATAAACAGCTGGTTCTCTTGAACGCCTACCTGCAAAGGATAGGGAAAACTCTTTTTATAATGGCACTCTGCCAGTGCGCGTTCTAGAATTGACAAATTGTTAAAACTATCCATATCGCGAACCAGATACATCAAAATTCCGTCGTCTTTTTGCTCCATATAAAGAGAACCTGCCCCTTCAATCTGAAAGCAGACAACGCCGGTATCGCCAAAATCAAGTCCTCTGATACCCATGCCCTCACCTAATTCAGTGATTACATTATTGCGCCAGTCCATCCCCCCCCCTTTAATTCTTCGTTTGAATATCCGTTCTTATCGTTTGATTTACCAGACTCGGCACCTGATTATCAGACAGAGATTGTATGTATTCCGTAATAGCCTGTTTATTCCCATGCAGTAACGGAATATCAGTTTCTGATGCCTCAGCCTGTTTCATATAACCAAGCAGTTTATCTAACTGAGCTCGGTTTCCTGATAATAGCCTGATGTCGCTAAGGACATCGCCAATGCTGCCATACTGCTCACCCTCAAGATTTCCAAGCACTTTTGCTACGATGTAGTCTGCCGTTCTCCTGGCAGGCTTATTATCTATATGAGGCGAAACCTGAGTTGTGTCTTCGGACGTTGCCTTCTGTACCTTGGGTGGATCCAGTGTTGCTTTTACAGAAGTATTCCCCTGGTCTGCCCTGATTCTAAATTTGTGAGGATAATCAAGCCGCTCGAATGTTTCTCCCCCCTGTGCACGCGTAAAAGGCTTTTTCTTGATTTTCGCGTCTATATCAGAAATAGCCCCCTTAAGACTGGCAAGCTCATTATTTATCTTATCCAGATCGAAGCCTGAGTCACGACTCTCTTTCAGAACATCAATTGCAGTATGAACGAGGTCAGCCACACTTTTATCTGGATTTTGCGCCAGCCATGCTTGCAACGCTTCTTTATCTGGAGGAATAAGCCTTAATTCCTTCCCACTTCCCTCTGGAGTAATGGCAATTTTCAGGCCTTTAGCAAATGTTCCTTTACCCCGTTCCTTGGCGACAGCGCTCAATGCTGACAGGGTATCCGAATCATTATTCAAAACGTGCTCCAAACCAGTCACAGCACACCCATACACAAAATCTGTATCTTTTTGCTCTTGCAGGCCGCGAGCCTGGTCCAAAAGCTCATCCTGCCTTCTCATCAGCTCCTTATCGGGAAGCCCATCGATACTGCCCTTTGCTGAAACCTCAGCGGTGGTATTTTTTGCTGAACCAGCCGAAACTTTATCTACTGTGCCAGAAGCTTCAACCTGTGCTTTTTGGGTTGGTACAATATCAGGTAGTGGACTTACAGCCGTATTCTGAGTCGGTACAATGTCAGGCAATGGGTTGTCATTCACTCCCGTTATACTGATCCCCAGATCTCCAAGAATGTCACCGGATCGAAGAAACCCATCTAAATTAACTTCTTTCTCTCCAATTTTTCCGTAATCTTTGTCTGTGATTCCACCGCCTTCTTCAGCCAACGCTAATGAGTCCTGTTCTTCCTGAATCGCCGCAATCAAACTATCTTTAATTTGCTCATTAGCAAAAATTTCTTCAGGAATATCACGAATCAAGACAGCCGTCTTATTAATAAGTGCTGTTTTTACAGGTATCGTCTGCTCTCCCACTCCCACTTGATCCAGCAACGCAACAAAGTCACTACCGACAACAAACTGCTTATCCAATATACCCAAAACCTTTGTCATGTATTGTTGGCCATCAAACTGCTCTACACTATTCGGAGGCCTTCTCATCTCCCCTTGGGCTTCCATACAAGTATCATGGATACCTACAAGCCTTTTCAGTGTCGTCATATCATTAATAACTGAACGCAAGTGAGTATCTTCTGTTGTAGACGTCATGGCATTCAACTCACTACTCAAAAATCTGAGTCTTATGTCTACAGTAGTTTCAAATTCAGTCGCCTCTTGCTTATTATTCAGATCCTTGAAAGCATCTGAGAGGGACTTATGATCTTTAACATGACCAAATACTTTCTCATTAATCTCAGTATACGAAGCACCATCATACTTCTCAGCCAGTAAGCCAGCGGCTTTTGAAATCTCTTTTCCAACTTCAATGTATTTGGGGTGTTCTTGCTCCAGCGCCTCAATGGCTTGAAAAATTTCATCATCAGACTGCGCTTTTAAATCTACGGCAAGTTCATATAACGCTACATATTGATGATAAGGATCCTTGAATTGCTCTTTGGCTCCTTTCAGATAGTCTTCGTGTTTATAGTCTTGTATTGAATCTTCAGGAAAGCGCCTTTTAAAATCTTCAACACCCTGAATCTCTTCAACAATCTTGATTCTTTCGATTAATTCAAGCTGTCGTTCACTCTCGGTTTTACCTTTGGATAGTTTGAAGTCACTCGCTTTTTTGTGGTTAGCCACCATCGCCGTTGCTTCTTCGCTCATATTACTGGTAGCAATCAACGAAGTCGGATTCGATGCAACAATCGTTCGCCCGTTGCTCTGCCCAACCTTTTCTGTGCCTAGTGCCACTGCTGTGGGAGTCAGCTGCTGCGTCACTCCGGACGCTGGAACCCCTCCAATTGGATTACCCATCTCTTCCCTCTATGCAAGAAAAAGCCAACCACAAAGGTTGGCTACATCTTATAAACCACGTCCTTTAATTGTCTGATCATCAAGCTCTGGTTGTTGACTTCAGTGTTTCAAACCATGACCGGATTATTTCATCCATTTTGCTCAAAACTGTCTTCTGCATATCCTGATGAAGATTCATAAATTCAGTTTCAGACTGAGCGGCATTATCATAAGTTTTCTGCATCGCCTCATGGATTTTCAACTGAGCCTGATGCATACCAGCCTTGTAGTCTGTACCCGCTTTAATCATATCACCAGATGCAGAGATAACCTGGGAAATACCATTCGCTACAGCCACCTGCTGTTGCATCGCCCCCTGGTTTGCTGCATTACCAGCTTTAATGGCAAGTCCAACCGAAGCCGCACCCGCTATGATTTTCGTGCCTGCACTGACCCAGCCACCAATGGCTGACATCAAGGCGGCTTTCTTCATCTCCTCAGCCTGGTTCAAAACCTCATTCTTGGCAGCTTCATAATTAACTGCACGGAATTCCCTGGCCTGACGACGCTGAGTTACACTCATCTTAAACAGCAGCTCCATCACTGCGAAGATATCCACAAGCTGTTCCAGTATTTTCAGATCCTCAAATGTTTTTCCGGTAGCAAGCAAATTCATACCAGTGCTGTTAGCTCTTAGCAGGGCTGCAAGCCCCTGGGGAGTACTGCGCATCATTGCAGCTTGATTTTTCAATGACGTAGGATGACTTGAGAGAAGAATGACCTCAATCTCCTGATCACTGAAGCCCATTTTGGCCAGAAGCTGCTTTTGTTCAGCACTAGCAAGCTTCGAATGCTGCCCACTCAATAACGCGGCAAGGCCTTCAGCTGTATCCGCAAACCCAAGCGCCTGTAAAACAGCTTTAACATCAGAACCGGCTGCACGCATCAGATCAAGACGACTGCCATCCCTATCCGGTGGAGCAAGAGATACCAGCGTTTTAATCTGGCTATCACTGTATCCTAACGATCTGAGGATTGCCGTTTTCTGATCCAGCCCCTTAGCGCCGCCATGCTGGGCAGCCAGATACGCGGTAATGTCTTTAGAGCCTGACAGCTGCGCCAGGTTATCCAGTTGGAACTTATGAAATCCACCCATGCCTGCCAGTACTTGTCGCTTACCTTCAGCCGTTTCCACGCCTTTGCCAGACAAAAGCCCCATATAAGATGCCGTGTCATCAAAGATGGCTGCATGTGATTTCAGCTTCGCAGCTTCACCTTTCGTCACAGTACCATTCAGCAGGTTACTAAATAACTGCCTGGTTTTTTCCATTGCGCCATCGGTGGCTTCCGAGAGGTCTCCCAACATGGCATTCGCAGACTTCATTTGATTCGGTGTTAAATCATCAGGAGCAGCAAGCGGCGGTTTTTGATTATCCACCGACTTCTTTAAATCTTTCAAAACCTCGCTATTAGCATGTTTGTTTGAGGAGATACGCAAGCTCTCTCTCTGAAAATCAAGATCCCCTCTTTTTACTTCCGCCTTCTTGTTATCAGCCGGTCCGGTTTTATCAAGAAGCACTTGAATATGAGCATTGCGCCCCGACTGGTCAGCGCCGGAAATTCCCTCAGCCATGAGCTACCTCCATGTATTTCTATTACTGCAAGAGCAAACTCAACTCATTAGCCTTTAAGGGCTGCATTGAGTTTCGTCATTGTCTCGTTAGTGTCCTTCATCATGCCAGTCATGACCTGCCAGACCTGTTGCATATCCTCAATGACTTTTCGGATATCCTCGGTCAGGTCATCAATAATATGTTGATTTGCCAACATCCAGGCAAAGAGCTCTTTCGCCTCTGCTCTTAACATATCCGCCTGATACTGCATGGTCGTACCGACAGCACTGGCTGAACCATCGCCAATCATGGCCGCACCCCCTGCAATTCTTGCCATCCGGGCAAAACGTGCCGCCATACTGGCCATCCTGGAAAGCTTTGCTGTAGTCGTTGCAACTGAGGCAGCCTCAGCAGTGACCGTGGCACCTCCAGCAGCACCTCCAGCGGCAGCACTGGCACCCGAAGCGCCAACTCTAGCGGCTGACGCAGCTGTAGACGCAGCGCCACCGGCAATGGCACTTCCTGCGCTCAATACCAGCATGATAACTGACCAGAAGACCATAGCACCGATCATGGCGTTTTCTTCAGAGAACCCAAAGGCCTCGAACATTTGCGCAACGCCTTTATTCATCCAGTCCCCTGTTTCGGAAGAAACTGTCATTACCACCGTCAGGGCCAGCGCTGCAGCCATAAGCCCCATAGCAAGGGGTGAACCCACACCAGTGGCAAACATGACCACCATAACAACTGCCATAATGGCCACGGCAATGTAACCAAAGATTCGGCTGATCATGCCTGCCTTTTTGGCTTCTTTCGCTTTTTCAATAGAGTCCAGAATCTTGTCCATCCGTTTTTCTGAAGCCTGTTCCCTGGCCACCTGATTCAACTTGATGCTTTCCTGATCAAATATCAGACGGTTATTCTGGATTTTTGTTTGTATACTCATAAGCATTTGTGTTGCTGTATCAACATCAATATGCTTTTTCGAGTTTAGAAAGGTAGCATTAAAATTTTTCAGATCTGCCTGTAATTGGGCATGAAGATCAGCGGGTCCCCCCTTCAAATTGCCAACTCTGCTAAGGGTGTCAGCAAATAGATTGCTCAGATTTTCAAGCGAGTCATCACCAGCTAACCTACCAGTAACCCGTGCAGAGAATGAGTGCATGCTCGCCAGAGAGTTGTCAGGGTCATTCGGGTCAGCCAGTGCAAGCAGCCCATCAATCAGTTCCTCACTGTATCCGAGGGATAAGAGGTGGTCTTTATTGCTTTGCAAAGTACCAATATGCCTGGCGAGTGGATTTTGTCGCTCAAAAGCACCACCCAGTAAATCTGGCTCACCATTTTCAACAAGAAACTCTGAAAGGAGGCCAAGCTTTGCAGCATCAGGATTAGACTTGGCCAGGTTCTCTATTTCTGCAAGGACACTGATCTCTTTCAATACTTTTTCTGAAGGAGAGTCGGAACCCTCTATTGGTACATCTAAATTGTGTTGAGCCTTTATGGGTGGATCAATATCTTCCTGTGCGCTTGCCATGGAAACACTGTTCTCAGGTGTGTAACCACGGCTGACACGTCCTTCTTTTGCAACCTGATCTTTTTTCTGCTGTTGCAAAAGTGAGGGATCTATTCCTGTCTGATCCGTCGACTGAGGTCCCTGTTGAATAGTAGACATCCTGATTACTCCTCAGTTATTTAAGATTTTCCAGCATGTTCCTGGCACGCTCTAGGTCTTTGGCGTACTCCGGGCTTCCATCGGACCACTCAATAGAGGTTTCATAGGCTATCTGGGCTTTTTCTTTATCGCCCTTGGCCATATGACAATCACCGATATACATCATTGGACGAGGGTCATCAGAATCAAGAATCGTTGCAAACGAAAAAATTTCTATAGCGCTGTCATACTGTTTCTGCATTTGCTGACATGCACCCAGCCCCAAAAAGTATTTACGGTTGAAATGGTCATAAAAGCATAAAAACTGAAAAACCTTCTTCGCCTCTTCGTACTTCCCACTCTGGTAAAGGTTGTAAGCCACTGAGTAGATAGCCTCCATGGCATCATCACTCATGTTTTTCAAATCCTTGAAGGTTCCCCCCTTACCGAAAAAATTCAGGAGCATATCCTCCAGCTCTTGACCTTCATAACCATTAAGATCTTCATTATTCACGTGATACTCCTCCATGAGTTAACGCATATTCTGAATAATCGTACTTATTGACTGGAAGTACTTATTGATGAAATTCGAAAGCATTTCGAACGTCTGATTGTATTTATTGATGGTTTGCTGAAGTTTGGTGGTTTCCAGCTGAGACTGACTGGTAAGAGACTCAATCTTCCCTTTAAGGGCTTCAATATTCACATCCCACTCTGCGGAATTGTATTCCCGAAGACCATCACCATCATCATCCGTACCGAGCGGGTTACCATTTGAATCTGTAGCAAGGTTGGCGCCCATTTGCTCCCAGAAATCTTTCATATCCTGGGTAATTTCAGACCTGCCGGAAGTGCCAGCAGTGGTTTTCAAAGCCTTGGCCTCAGCCAGCCAGGCATTTGCAGTTTCAAGCAAATCGTTTTTCTGCTGGATGGATGCAATCTGCTCTTCCAGTTGTGTCTGAAGGATATCTGCCCTGGCAGTTAGTACGGACATTATCAAAGCATCCAGACTCGGTTTGGTGAAATCTACCGGCTCACCCAGCAGGTACGCATTAATTTCTGAAGCCCCCGGGCCTATATAATTATCACCATTCCAGTTAGCCGGATTGCTGACCTCCTGCACCAGAGCAATAGGTGCCTGTAAATAGACCAGCTCCTGGGAAGCCTCATCCAGCTGACCGGTATACTGAAGCGAATTAAGTGTCTGTTTATTGACAGAATAAAAGTGTGTTGGGGCCAAGGAATTACCCTGGTCATCCGGATCGGCCAGTGACAACAGGGCGTCAATCTGGGCATCGGTATAACCTGCAGCACGCAGTGAATCTATTCTGGCATCGTTCAAAGTAATTGTGGTTGTGGTCGTTCCTGATCCAGTACCGGTAGAACCAGTGCCGCCAACTGGGTTATTCATTAGTGACTCCCTGTCTTATTGGAATATCCGTAAAAGCATTACCATTAACTTTAGGTTATGAAACAATGTTCTTGCTAATTACACCTTGGTCGATGCTTTTTTATAAAAAAAAGAAATTAATTTAAAATTTTAGGAATCCAATTATTTATAAGATAATCCCTGATGTAACTTTTAATTAATTGTTTGTCTTGATCTGTTGCACTTACAGACCGAAAAGCATCTTCCATTGTTTTTTCACTGCCAACCTGAGGCGCATCCAAAATACTGTCAATAAATGCGACCTTGAAATTATCAAACATCTGATCACCTTTAGAGCTTTTACTTTTAAAGTCACTAATCTGCTCCTTAGTAATGGTTTTTTCTACTTTGTCCTTAATAGCCAATGCGGCTTGTTCAACAGCAATTTCGAAGTAGCGTTTGTCAAGATCTGTAGGAGGAGCAGGTATGCCCGTTATTTCTATGAAACGCTTTTCCATATCCGTCGCATTAGCTGGCACAAAAGGGTTTGTACTACTCCACTTTAATGCACTAACACACCCCATCAGCTCACCTTTGATTGTCATAAACCAGACTTGTCCGGATTTATTTTCATCTACAGGATTCCAATCAAGACCAAGCCCACCAATCTCTTTGTTCCAGCTGTTGGCTACTCTAGCTCGACCTTCGGCATTCCCCTTTAGATCTTCATTGCTCAAATTAGCTTGAAGCCCCTTCTTGAAGGATTGAACCGATGAATCTTCTCTATTGGGAACCGGCTCTCGCTCAACCACTTCAGGTTCAGGAGTCGTCTCAATTTTTCTGATGTCTTTTTCTGGTAGCTTTTCATCTTGAGGATTTACAACCAGCTTGCTCTTAACCGTTTGAATCTGGCGGAGCCTTTCCTGATCGTCACTTTCTTTTTGCTGCTGCCCACCCCTCCCGTAGAGATCCAACCTTTGTAAAGCGAGCCTCAGCATGTCAGATACTTCAATCTTGGCGACCTCCTCACTGCTCAAAGCTTCCAGACTCTTACGCTGGTATCCAACTGATAACAAAGGAGAGTATAAATTGGAGGAAACCCAGGGAAACTGCTCTTTAGGGAGCGCTCTCAAAAGCCGGTTATACATGGCCTGACACTCATAGGGAGTAGGCTTAAGCGACTCCAGCGCCTCGTCAAATATCGAATAAAAATCATTCAACCTGGTCCACTGACGGGGCCCGCTGCTGTCCAGTTCTTTCAGAGGTGAACGTGCAAGCAAGGAAAGATCATTACTATTACGGTGAAGACCTTCTAGAAGACTATCCAGCTTGTTGTTCATCGCCAGCTCTTCGTAATCACCTCTCCCCCGTAAGGTTTTAGAAAACTCTGCAAACTGTGCTTTATTCGACCAACGAAGAAGATTTTCATTGAGCCATTCATCAAACACTTCGGTACCGAACATTTTTTCAAGCTGAGAGTCGACCTTATCCGCTGCTGAAGCAGCGTCCTGACTCTCCCTGACGGGGGAACTGCCGCCTCCATTGATAACGGGTGCAGGCGCTTTTTTTCCGTTTGGCGTCATGAAAAAGCTGCCAGCCGTATCATCTTCGTCAGGAATGTCAGCATTGGGCTGACTTGAACTAGAGCCACTCTTCGTTTTGTCTATTTCAGAAAATGACTTATCACTCTGGTTATTATTATTCTGATTTGGATTCTGGCTATTACCGGGTTGTTGCTGTCCAATATCTGGAACCAGATCAGCAATTAGCAGCCCCGTTAAACCACAGGTAATTGCAGCTGCCAGGCCGGTCATCAATATAAAAACAAGGGGGGCACCTACAGGGCTTGCCAGAAGACCAAAAATGAAAGTCAAGGCAAAAAACACTGCCAGTCCCACGGCAATTTTATTATCAAAAAGCCCCATAAACCAATTAGCTATCGCTTTAAGTGCTCTTGAGAATTTTCCTTTATTAACCTTACCGCCACCTTCGATGGTGATCGTTTCATCACCGTTAATTGCTCCATCATTGTCGGCACCGGTATTGCCAATCGTAATAGTGTCTCCATCTATTCTAGGATCAACAGGAATCGGGAAGCTTGTATTGGGAGGAGAAACCATATCGTCTGGGTCATTTTCAATTTCAGATATCTCTGAACCGGAAGAAGAAACAACAAAATCATCTGAGGTCCGTGAGGCGGTTTCCGCATCGTCAAAACTATCAAGCAAAACTTGATCATTAGCATTAGAATCCTCAAACCGCTTAGGATCAGAGTATGCATCATCAGAAACATGAGCAGTACTTCGATCCTGAAGCTTGAGTTGCTTATCACCAGATGATTGGGTTCGACCAAAAGCCTCGCCAGATACTTTAACAGACTGCTGCTGGCTTGGCTTACTTGGCGTAACCATTCTATCGTTAAACTTAACTTTCGGCTTTGATAAAGAATTGCTTACTGATAAATCAGTTTGAACGGATGTTCCACCTGAAGTTGCTGGCAACTCATTCATGAGAATTCCTTTTCAAAAATCTCCGATATATAAAAGAAAAGTCTAGCTGATGAACAAATATTAAAATCAATAATTAAAAGAAATTAATAATTTTATTTAATTCCAAATCAAATAAAATTATTAACTATTCCAATAACGATTATTTAAAGAAACTATTCAGGGTCTCTGACGTGCTTGAAACACTCTATATTCTGGCAATGACCGCTGAAGCCATGGAGGGTGTATTGTTGCTGACAGAAATAAAGTGGATCCATTCGGTATTTTAATCATTGCCTGCGGCACTGCATTTGCCGGAGGCATTGTTCGAGATCTGATGCTGAATAACCACCCCATGGTATGGGTTGGCAGGCCAAAATACTTAATCATCACCTGTTCAGCCGCACTGCTGGTATTACTTATCCGCCCCTGGATTCGCTATATGACTGAGGCGTTCCTGATTCTTGATGCCATAGGCCTGATTACCTTCAGCATTATCGGCACCCAGAAAACGCTTGAATTAGGGCATGGCTATATTATTGCTGCAATCAGGGCCTTTTTTACCGGCGCTTTTGGGGCGTCGTTCGGGATATTCTTTGTAACCAGGCAACCTTGGTTTTTCGCAAAGAGCTCTATGGCAGCATTACATTTCTTTCTGCCTAGCTGTATTTCGGTTTGGCAATGACACCAATTTCAAACAATAGCATTATTCTTATCAAGCTGGATTCTGGTTTTACTCTGCCTATCCTGGCTATTTATAAAGGACTTGAGCTTCCAAAGTTCAGTTTTGATGACTCCTCCACGCCTGAAGATAAGCCCGGAAAATAGATACGAATTTTAATCTGCTTAAATTTAAACAAATAAAAACAGGCGACAGCGCCTCAAGTAGAGTCCACTGGACGCTCGTAAAACTCCAGAAGAGCAGACATCAGATCCTTTGGGCTCAAAATCCCTACCAAGGCTCCCTCTGAGACGACCGGTACTCTGAAGGCCTTATCAGTCATAAACCGTTGATAAACCGTAATAATATCTTCCCGTGAGTCGGCTGTCACAACATTACTGGTCATGTATTCACGTACCAGACCAGCATCCTGGGAAAAATAGCTACCATTCAATGTGCCTTCCAGACAATCTGACTCTGACAGGATGCCTACAAGCGTTCCTTCATTATCCACTACCGGTGCAGCAGTAATATTATGCTGCAGTAAAATACGAATTGCTTCAACAACTTGTATATCCGGAGAAATAGTTACAACTTTGGCGGTCATGCAATCTTCAACAGTAATCGATCTCACAATCACCTCCTTCGGGATATAAATCCCTTCCAAACCAACTAATAGCATTCAGCTAATTTTAGCGTTTAATCAATCTTGCGGCTGGACAATGCAACCAGCTTTGTAAACCTGCACCAACAACAAGTCTCTAAACGATTTACCTACTAGTAATCATATGAGCCAAACAAAAAGCTCAAAAAAATCAATACATTATTTTTTTCAAACTCAACAACCACCGGCTAAAGCCGGTGGTTGTTGATATGAGCCAGCACTTTGCATGCATTTTTGTATCCTGCCACCTCAGTTTTTGAGTTGCTCATGAGTAAGGCCGACGGTCGTAAAGTTTCCCATGATGTGAGAGAAGCCATCCGTATTGAGGCTATTCAGAAATGGCTGGATGGAGCAAAGGCTCAGTGTCTATCTAAAGAGTACCCAACAGACTCCTCATGTATTTACCACTGGATCTCACGTTACCGTTCAGGGGGTATAGATGCCCTGAAAACTCATCCGATTGCTCACACTAAAAATTCAAAACTCACACTTGAGCAACTGTGAAAAACGCTGTTATGATGCTTCATGCCTGTCCTTTGCCTGTTCCAGAAAGCTGTCTGGACAATGGCTAGTCTAACGCAAAGCAGCAGGGTCAGGCTCTTTAAGCTTCTTCCCGATTACTAACTGGACAGCAATGATAAATCAATAAATATCTTCAACCTCTTCCCATAACTTGCGAAGACGTTTGTCTGATACTGGGGAACGTGTCCCTAATTGTTGAGCGAAAAGAGAAACCCGATACTCTTCAATCATCCAATAAAACTGCTGAAGATTGGGGTCAATCACCTTATGCTGACTGTGAGCCTCCCAGCGCTTCTCATATTTCTGCTGAAGAACGGTCAACTCTTCCGTCCAGGCACGATCACGGTTTATCTGAGCAGGCAGCTTCTCCAACCTGACCTCAATCGACTTGAAATAACGAGGATAATGACTTAGCCATTCCATACCAGCTGACGTCATAAACCCCGGTTGCAACAACCTTTGTACATGCTGCTTGATATCAGCCAGCGCAAGAGCTCGATCAAAACTGATCTTACCTTTCAGCTGACGACTAATCCCCTGAGCGATACGAAAGACATCATTAATAATAGGATCAACTTTTTCGGCAAAAGGCACAATGTCACCTTTATGCTTCTCAAGTAACTCCAGAAATGACTCCCGGTTTCTGGGAAGCTCGTTGTCATTATTCAGATAGACACCGCTGATAATCAAACTTTGCAAATCATCTTCAAGCTGGTTCTGATTCACCAGATTTGTGGCCAGCAACTTGGTTTCTTTCAATCTGGCCATCTTACTCAGGGCAAACTTAAGTTGTGTGGATAGCCTTATCCTAAGCAATCGGGTCAACCCTTTACGGTTTTCAAAGTCAGCCATGGCGGGGCTTTCAAACAACTGAATGGCTACTGAATCACGCTGATCAACCAAAGCAGGGTATGACTTTAATACTAGCCCTCCGGCTTTTCGGGTAATTTCATGGGGCAACTCACCACAGGTCCAATCCAGCAAACCTTCTTGTTCTAAATGGCTTTTGGCGAGCTTGCGAATCGTATCCTGGACATGATCAGAGAACTGCTGCCTGAGCTGGTTCAAGTCACGGCCCTGCCCGATGATGTCACCATCCTCATTCACCACCCGGAGATTCATCAGCAAATGCGCATCCAGACTCCCTGTGTTCCAGTGCTCATCGAGAATTCGCACACCAGACATACGGATCAGCTGCCGTCCAAGCATGTCTGTCAGAGGCTCATCGCAGGCGGAAAGAGATTCCAGAGCACCATTCACAAAATCAGGTACAGGCACAAAGTTCTTGCGTACTGGTTTAGGCATGGATCGAACCAGCGCCACACACTTGTCGAACAGCATACCGGGCACCAGCCATTCCAGACGGTTTCTGGGCAGCAACCTTAATGCCTCTACAGGCACTGTCAGGGTTACACCGTCATCAGGCTCACCTGGGGCAAAGTGATAACTCAGGGGCAACTCCAATCCTTCCCAGCGCAAGCGATCCGGGTACCTGTTGACCGTGACATGCTCTGCATCATGCTGCATCAGGTAGTCTTTGGTGAGGTGAAGCAAATCAGGTTGCTGCCGTTCAGCACCTTTGCGCCACTTTTCAAAGCCCGCACCATTACAGATATCAGCAGGAATCAGTTCATCGTAAAAGTGATAGAGCGTTTCACTGTCCACAAGAATATCCCGACGTCGGGACTTCGCTTCCAGCTCATCCACCTCTTCAATCAATGCCAGATTATGCTTCTGAAACGCGCCTTTGGAATCAAAGTGCCCCTCGACCAGGGCTTCACGGATAAAGATCTCCCGAGCAACGACTGGATCGATTGGACCATAATTTATCCGACGACGACCGACTACAATCAATCCATAAAGAGTAACCTGCTCAAACGCTACCACCTGGGCACGCTTTTTCTCCCAGTGTGGCTCAAAATAATTCCGCTTAACCAAATGCGTTGCCAGTGGCTCAATCCACTGTGGCTCCAGCTTGGCATTGGTTCGGGCAAAGAGCCTGGAGGTTTCCACCAGCTCCGCCGCCATAATCCATTTTGGCTTTCGTTTATACAGCGTTGATGCCGGAAACAGATAGAAGCGCCGATTTCTGGCCCCCATGTAATTCGCTTCGTCATCTTTACTGCCCAACTGCGACAAAAGGCCCGATAGCAGTGACTTATGAACATCGCCATAGCTGGCATGACTGTCATTCAACCGGAATTGCAGATCTTTACAGGCCAATGTCAGCTGTCGATGGAGATCGCGCCACTCCCGCATGCGCATAAAAGACAGGAATTGCTTATTGCAGTATTTTCGCAGCTGATTCTGTGACAGTGCCTGCCGCTGCTCTTCATAGGCCTCCCAGAGATTCACATAGGTCATGAAATCCGAGTCTTCGTGATAAAACTCGCGGTGTCTCTGGTCTGCGGCCTGCTGCTTATCCTGTGGGCGCTCCCTTGGATCCTGTACTGCCAGGGCACTGACAATAATCAACACTTCATACAATGCATTATTTTTATTCGCTTCAATCAGCATCCGTCCAAGACGTGGATCGACAGGCAGCTGCCCCAGCTGTCGGCCAGCCGGGGTAATCCGCCGGTCTTTGCCCACCGCCACCAGCTCCTGCAGCAGTTTGAAGCCATCATTAATGGCCTTGCCATCCGGTGGATCGACAAATGGAAACGCGGCAATATCACCCAGCCCCATCCGCAGCATCTGCAAAATAACCGCCGCAAGGTTGGTTCTGAGAATCTCTGGATCGGTAAACTCCGGGCGGGAAAGAAAATCCTCCTCAGAGTAAAGGCGAATACAGATACCTTCGGCGACACGACCACACCGCCCTTTACGCTGATTGGCCGATGCCTGTGACACAGCCTCTACCGGCAGTCGCTGAACTTTTGAACGGACACTGTATCGGCTGATACGCGCAGTCCCCGGGTCAATCACATAGCGAATGCCTGGAACCGTTAACGAGGTTTCTGCGACGTTGGTCGACAGAATAACACGACGACCTGAATGCTCCTGGAAGATGCGGTTCTGCTCTGCGGCAGAAAGACGGGCATACAGGGGCAGAATTTCAGTATGCGGCAGTTTTGCATCCCGCAGGAACTGGTGAGTTTCGCGGATATCCCGTTCACCGCTGAGAAAGACCAGCACATCCCCCGGTCGTTTACCCTTTCCTGAGCGCTCAATGTGATCAATTTCTTCCAGTGCTGCAAGAACCCCCTGCTGTAATCGCTGGTCAGCATCCCGACCTTCCAGCTCAAGATCTTCCAGTGGACGATATATAGTCTCTACCGGATAGGTTCTGCCAGAGACTTCGATCACCGGCGCATTATCAAAGTGCTTTGAAAAGCGTTCAACGTCAATGGTGGCCGAAGTGATGATCACTTTCAGGTCAGGGCGTTTAGGCAGAATCAGCTTTATATAGCCCAGAAGGAAGTCGATATTCAGGCTGCGCTCATGGGCTTCATCAATGATCAGGGTATCATAGCGGTTAAGAAAACGGTCATTCTGAATCTCAGCCAGCAGAATCCCGTCGGTCATCAACTTGATCAGGGTGGTTTCTGTGGAGTGATCGGTGAAACGCACCTGGTAACCGACCTGCTCCCCCAACGTTCCTCCAAGCTCTTCAGCAATGCGATTGGCAACGGAACGAGCGGCCAGTCGGCGAGGCTGAGTATGGGCAATCGTTCCAAAGATTCCACGACCAGCCTCAAGGCAGATTTTTGGCAACTGGGTTGTCTTACCAGACCCAGTTTCACCAGCAATCACCACCACCTGATGATCTCGGATAGCCTTTGCTATATCCGCTTTCCGGTCAACAACCGGTAGCTCCTGCTCATAGCGGATCTCAGGAAGAGAGGCTTGTCTCTGTTCAACCAGGGATAGAGAGGACTCTATTTTTTTCTGGATCCGGTCCAGGCCTGTCTCATCACCCCGCTTAAGCCGACGCAATTGCCCCCGCAAGCGGTAACGATCACGTATCATGCATTGATTGATGGACTGGCGCAGTTGCTTATCGGAAAAGCCGGACACCCAGGTACTCCCGTTTATATGGAATCAGTAGCTGATTATACAGGTTTGGAAAAGCGGCCTGAATGGCCGCCTGACAGGAATTCTAACCGTTCATTAAATTATCCGGGCAACTTTCATCACCCGGAATCAGCGGGTCTTTCCGCTACTGACTGCTCCGGGCAGCCAGCTCTTCGTCACGCAAATGGCGCCGGAGGATCTTACCCACATTGGTCATGGGCAGCTCTTCTCTGAATTCAACCAGTTTTGGTACTTTATAGCCAGTCAGGTTCTGACGAAAGAAGTGAATCACTTCTTCTTTGGTCAACCCTGAGTTACTGGACACCACAAACACCTTGATCGCCTCACCGGAACGTTTATCCGGAACACCGATCACGGCACACTGAGTGACATCAGGATGAGCGGAGAGTACTTCTTCCAGTTCGTTCGGGTAAACGTTGAAACCGGAAATACAGATCATGTCCTTTTTACGGTCCACAATGGTGACATAACCTTCCTCATCGATTCGGGCGATATCCCCGGTCCGCAGCCACCCATCCAGCATGGCTTCTTCCGTGGCCTGCTCACTCTGCCAGTACCCCTTCATCACTTGGGGACCTTTTATGCAGAGTTCACCCACTTCACCAATGGGTAGGTCGTTATCGTCACTATCAACCACTTTCAGTTCACAGGACGGCACGGGAAGACCAATGGTACCCAGCTTGATCTTACCCAATGGGTTAATCGTTACGACCGGGGAGGTTTCCGTCATACCATAACCTTCACAGATACGACTGCCTGTCAGGTTCTCCCATCGCTCCGCCGTATCCAGTTGCAGTGCCATACCACCAGAAATGGTGTTTTTCAGATAGGAGAAATCAAGACGACGGAAGGCTTCCTGATTCATCAGACCAACAAACAGGGTATTCAGGCCAATAAACATGCTGAAGGGCTTACCGGTCAGATCCTTAATAAACGATTTCATATCCCGTGGGTTGGTAATGAGCATATTGTGCTCACCCAGCAAGATGGCGACCATGCAATGCACGGTAAAAGCAAAAATATGATAAAGCGGCAGTGGCGCAATAATCAGCTCCTCACCTTCCCGCAGATTACCCCCAACAAGCGCTTTTACCTGGAACATATTGCTGAGAATATTTCGATGAGTCAGCATGGCACCTTTCGCGACACCCGTTGTACCACCGGTATATTGCAAAATGGCAACATCGTCATTCTCCCTGCGAACGTCCGCGCAATGGTGCAGGGCTCCTCGAGTGAGAACCGTAGTAAACGATACGGCTGATGGCAGCGAATAGTCAGGCACCATCTTCTTGACGTGTTTAACGACAAGATTTACCAGTGTGCGCTTGAATGTCGGCAGCATATCACCGACCTGAGTCACCACAACATGCTTGATCGCTGTTTTGGGAATAACCTTCTCAGCCATATTAGCCATGTTGGCCAGCACAACGAGTGCCTTGGCGCCGGAATCACGAAACTGATGCTCCATCTCACGCTCGGTATAGAGCGGATTGGTGTTCACAACAATCAACCCAGCACGCAATGCACCAAAAACCGCCACAGGAAACTGCATGACGTTGGGCAACATAATCGCTATGCGATCGCCAGGACGTAAATCGGTGTGATTCTGCAGATAGCTGCAGAAATGGCCGCTGAGCTCATAAAGACGAGAATAACTCAGCTCATGCCCCATGTTGCTGAATGCTGGCTTACTGGCAAACTTGCGGGTACTGTATTCCAGTACATCAATAATCGAGCGATACTGCCCAACATCAATCGTTGCAGGAATGCCTTCCGGGTACTTGTCTTTCCAGAAACCGGTGGTCATGGGGTAAGCCTCCCGCATCCATGATGAAGCTGTATAGAATAAAAACTGGCTCGCAAACTGTTCAACCTGTCTTGCAAACTAAGGATCTTGCCGAACGTCGCAGCAGATGTCTTGAACGGCATGACACCGCAGTGGTGTTGCCGCACTGGTCTGAACCAATAACGTTGAGCCTTATAGCCTCAGATAGCATCATGGTTAACAGAAGACAGAATGCTGCTTTTTATCGCATTGAAAAATTTTTTGAGATTATCAGTTTTCCTCTGTTCCTGATAGACGACTTACGGAAAATACCTTCATAACAAAATACATCAGGGTGACTTTAAGCTCAGCTTTAGAGCTTAGGTATTACGGACGTTTGAGAAGTTTATTTCTGAAATTAATAAAGCATTTCCAGTGTAACTTCTGAACTGGCCAATTCTCTTATATTACCGACTCTACAAGCAGTCTATGCTGCTCTGGGTTTCGAGCTAAACGGTCG
>OODV01000147.1 GCA_900299555.1 uncultured Endozoicomonas sp. | reverse complement strand
CTAAATCGGTAACCCTTTTCTTTTTTTGAAAAGAAATGTCAGATTAAGTCTGAACTACTCCAAATAAGGTCACTGTTTTTCTCGACCATTTGACTCCTTACGCTTACACTCAGGACTGGGAGGAGTATAAGTAATCATTGGAACCTGATTGTTTTTCAGCCCCATATCACGCTCTACCAGAGAGCAAGGCCTTACAGCCAAAGGTACTTTCAGGCGTCTATCCAGAAATTTATCACTATCACTTCGCCCTAGCTTGATTTGTGATTTAAATTTAGTGACTAATTTAACCACGCCCTTTTTTATTGAATTTTTATTTTTCTCTTCAAGAAAAATCTGATCAAAAATACTTCTCACTGATGGCGATTCTGTACTCCACCATATTCGTGAAGTTTCCAATACTTCAGCAAACTCTTTCAGATCTTTTTTTTCATTAACCGTTAGTGGCTCAACACTGCTTTCAGCTCTAAAAAAATTAACACGCGCTTGTAAACTAATCAATTGTTTTATGTTTTTGTCACATATGCTCTTCATTAACTTCTTCATAACTGGCTGGTACAAACTGTAGTCTGCTGGCTTTAATGCTACTCCACCCTTTTCAGCTCTCCTTGAACTGCATACTGCTGGATGCTCTTTAGAAAAGGGCTGTTTTCTAGTGTCGCCACTTTGAACTGCCCGAGCAGAAACGCCGGTTAAAGGGTCTTTCTCTGAAAAGCTCCAAAGATTTTTAGGCACAAGCCACTGAACACCGACTGTTGCTATTTCCCGCCTATCAATGCCTGCTTTATTTTCTGCTAATAACTCATGTATATCCAGTGTTCCCGGAATAAATTGACTGTCAACCCGCAACATAACATAGTGAGTCTGATCTTCTTTTTTGACAAAAAGTTTATCTGACGAATTCGATAACCATTGATTCAGGTTCTTCCAGCAATCCTTCAATTCTTCAAGTCTTATCTTTACTTCAACGATAGAGGCCAATGTCGGATCTCTCAACTTAAGGGGATACTTAATACTAGGAAAATCCAAATCACTGATTGACAATGGTGCTGGCATTACTTCATTACACTGACTCATATACTTTAATAAATATGACCAGGTTGAAGCCAGCTTATAAACCACTGAACACCTTTCATCTTGTTTTAAAGAGCATCCATCATGTTTTGACCCATAGTTAACTGCCTCTCCTAAAGGATCACATGTTTTATTCTCAAAGTAGTTTTTATAGGACATTAAATCCCTAAACAGAATTACATAAGATGATCTGCAATTAATCATATTGTCAATAAATGAGCAAACCAGCAGATTTGGTATTTTTTTCTTGTTAGCTATTACTTTCTCCACCCATGAATCAAGATATTTGAGATCAAGCAAGGCCTGATCTATAAAATTTAGAAAAGTTTCATCTCTAATTCCAAGAATTTCTTCACGATCTAATCGCCGACAAATCAGCTGGGATAATATAAAAAAATCATTTTTACAGAGGTATTGAGGAGGCTTAGCTTTGCGATTATCAGCACAATCTTCCTTTTCACTGGGTCTTTCCCTGTATATACCTTTAACTTTAAAGCTTCCATGAGAAAACGATTTTTTATGCGTGCCTTCCCCCCCTCGAAGATTCTCTGTTGAACGCACTCGAACAAGAGATGCTGCTATCGGATTAGATCTCTGGACATCATCAACAGGCAGCCCCATATAGTCTGTTACTCTTGCAATATGACCAAGTTCCAAAATATTCCCCCTCTGAATAGCAGATCTACCGGAGTAATATAGATTGGAAAGAATATGAAAAAGTTCAGAAGAAAAGGATTCACCGGTTATTAGATTGTTAAGCCGTCTTCCTTTAGACAACAGGCTTAACAAATAGAGTGAGCTATTGATTTATTGAGTGTGCGTGAAAAACAGTTTTAACAATTTTCCAAAATCCATCAATAAAACGATACTCATCTTGATAAAAACCACCGAGCTGACGAGTTGCCCCCGTATCACCATTGATGTTGAAGTAATAGAGCGCCCATCTTGCAGAAGCCTGGTCGCCCTCCACTTCAATTTCAGGGTTGGCGCCGTGATGAAGATCAATCACATGATCATGGCAGGCCATCTCCTGAAATAACCCGACAAAACTGTCACGGTCTTTAAAAAGACCAACAGGGCCATAATCAATCAGGATTTCACCTTCAGCAAAGCAGTCTCTGATACTCTCAACATCCTTTAAGTCACAGGCATTCAGATAGCGGTGATTCAGCTGACGGATATCTTCCAGGGCCTCCAGCCTTTGTAGGCGCTCTTCCAGTGTCATGCCAACACCTCCAGATTATCCTGACTCCAATAAGCCTTCATAGAGGTAATCTTGCCCGCATCGTTAAACTGCATAACATCAATAACGGTAATCACGCAGGGTTGACCTTCAAAAGTTACTTTTACCTGAAAGGGAATAGCGCCTTCACCGCTGACGGTGGTTCTTACTTCGCCTGTCTGCTCGGCAGATGCTTCACTCTGCCCCAGGCCTTCACGATAGAAACGGGAAATTGCTTCAATGCCCGCCAATGGTTCTGAACCAACAGGGTCTTCAACGGTGGCATTGTCGTCATAGAGTTCGAGAATGGCGTCGATATCCCGCTGATTCACCAGTTGGACATAGAGCTCCATCTTTTCACGAATAGTGCATGTAGAGACCATTGTTATTATTATCCTCTGTTTTTTAACCACGAAGAGCATATATGGTTCGCCCCGTTTTGCAAGAGCCTGTTTTACTGATTGGTAAACAAAGATAACTGCCCACATATATCCGGCCTGTTAACGGTGCTGTTGTGATGCAGCCCCTGGCCCTGATGGGAATCCGCACAACCTGTCCTTAATCACAGAGTCGACTTCAAAGAGTCGGGCCTTCGTTCAGGTTTCAGGTTGTCGGTTTTTACCTGTTTGCCATCAATAACTCATTCTCTTCGCAATCGTGGGCAACACATGTTGCCTCAGTGTTTGTGTTTCCGTTAACGCCTGACCTTTATCAGGATCAGGCCGCTTTATAAGCTTCCCGTCGGGTCATCACCACCCAGGCAATACGGGCAATTTTATTGGCCAGCCCGACTGCAGCAATGTTCTGATGACTC
>OODV01000539.1 GCA_900299555.1 uncultured Endozoicomonas sp. | reverse complement strand
CACTTCAAAATCATGGTATATCTGCTGACAGGTAAGCTGGACTTTACCAAGGTGAGCAAAGCCTGCTTACCCACATGAAATTAAAAAGAACCTCTTTGGGTAGCTTTGATGGTGCAGCGACTATACATTGAAAACCTTTGCCAGTGAGGTATCGGTAAAGCCAATAACCACAAGTGCCTGCCTCATAGGCAAAGAAGAGTGTTGAGGCTTTACTCTGCAAACGTCTGATCATGCGATCAATATCACGATGCAGAGTACCTATGGTGCCGAAATCCTGAACACAATCCTCACGTTGGCTGCCAATGTATGCGACAACGATAGATTGTTTGTGAGTGTCCAATCCGACAAAAAGGGTGCTATCTTTACTCATCACTGGCCTCCGATCATTTTTCAGGCATGCCTGATGCGGCTCTGGCAAAAGCTAGCCCGCGTTTTATTCGGAGGCCAGTTTTTACCGTTCAGCGGGAGTCATTGTGTCTAGGCGCTGGTAGCCTCTTTCACGATTTCAGGCGAAAAAGAAATACCAAGCACAATATCATGTTTGCTTTGGCATTTATTGCAATTCCAGCTATATCCTTCTTTAATCTTGTTTTCCCAGATATAATTTATTTCATCACACTCTTCATTCATGCATTTTATTTTTTGGACTTTGGCTGTCCAAAAAACCTGCATCCCTTCTCCGCTTTCTAAATCATATGTTGCATTACAGTTAACACAGGTTGCTACAACTTTATCTTTTCCAGGAGGAATTCTTCTAACAATTGTTTGACTACATTGATCACAAATTGTACTTGCGGTAACCTTAAGATCGCCACGTATGATTCGAGACTCGAAAACCTCATCTAATATATCACAAACTTCAAGACAATATTTTGGCTCTTTTGAAAAGTGAGTGGGTAACGCTGTATTCTTAATCCAATACTCTGCATGACATCACAGGCCTGAAGACACTCATGGAAGAATTGTTTCAGAATGCCCTTGGAATCAGTTATCCCTGGTACATTGAGTCAATTGAGTTCAATACTGAACAATCCAGATTGGATATTTTTCTTAACTTTCAGCGAGGGGCAACCTTCAAAGATAACAGTGAGGATGATCCTTCTGGCAAGGAGTACCCAGCATACGATACCTTTCAGAAAGAATGGCGGCATATGAACTTCTTTCAACATGAATGTTATCTTCATGCACGCGTACCAAGGATCGAGCGGGATGATGGGAAGTTCCGCCTGATCCCTCCTCCCTGGAGTGGCAAACTCAAAGGGCTCACAC
>OODV01000388.1 GCA_900299555.1 uncultured Endozoicomonas sp. | reverse complement strand
CCTCGGTTCTTTTTCTGGCTGTGCTGTCGGTGGATGCGACAGGCAGGCGCGTTCTCTGAACAACGCTCAAGGATCAGGTCATCGAGAATAACGGGAACCGGTTCCTCTTCAGGTGCTTTGGAACTGACTAACAGTGTCAGTTGATGAGCAAGATTTCGCCAACGCCAGCACCCGAAGGCAACCCAATGATGATAGCTGCTCCAGACTTTATCGTACTGGATGGCAAGCAGAGCCTGAGTCAGGAACCCCTCACCGGAGAGCATGCTACCAATGAGCAATTCGCAAAACACTGGTGCAGCTTTCGCAGAAACAGCTCTGGTAAGGAAAGTAATATAGAACGAAAGTTCTTTTAATATTTTTGTTTGTTCTAAAGAGTACATCACAACCGCCTGGATTTATTATGTGTGACGGTTGGTTTAACTCATATAAAAATTAAATCGAATGTACCAGTGAAGCTCTAAAGCTGAGTACTTAAGGATGTTAAAACGCAATATCAGCGGTTGGTCGGAAATTTACCGTTGTCGTATTCATTACCCCAGGTACCCCCATATATACCGGTGTCCTTGGAGTTGGCGATACAGCAGGCTGTTATGGGTCACCCGGTTATGAAACTCGCCAGTGAAGATGTTAAAGCAGCAGAGGCTCAATATGAAGCCAGTAAAAGCACATTCCTGCCTCAGCTTGATTTGGAGGTAGGGGCTAATTGGGATAAGGATGCTAATGGGGGCAAGGGGGATACATACACTCACGTAGCGAAATTAAATGTAACGTATAACTTGTACAATGGCGGTGGGGATAAAGCGCGCCTGAGCCAGACGAGTAAATTGGTCAATGAAGCGATAGAGGTTCGTAACCGAGCCAGGAGGCAGGTAGAAGAAGAGGTTCGATTGGCGTGGATTGCCGTGGATTTTGGAACTCAGCGCTTATCTCCATTGGCTGAGTATGTTCGTCAGTCGGGAAAGTCGAGAAAACTTTATGATAAGCAGTTTTTAGTCGGTAGCCGGACGCTATTGGATGTTCTGGACAGCCAAAGCGAATTTACCTCGGCAAGGCAGAGTGAAATCAATGCTCAGTTCGACTTGGTGTTTAATCAATTTCGTTTGTTACATAGCACTGGTTCTTTGTTGACAGCACTTAATGCAAAACTCCAGTTTGAGAATCAGTGTGGCTTGGCGGTAGTCCATGTAATGTAGTTGCTGGGAGTTGCTCCTAATGTTGTTTAAATAAGCTCCCTTACAGAACATAAATGTTCCGGCAGCTATAATTAAGCGACAGATAATGACTAAAGAGAGTAATTATGGCTATGAAAACTACTTATGAAAGCCCTGTTGCATTTGAAACCGATCTCTCTGCCGATTTGCTCAGCAAAGCCAGAGCGCTGCATGTGGATGTCCATGCCGTGATTCAACGAGCGGTGGCAGCACAAGCGAACCTTTCCGACATTGAACGACAGATCGCCATTGCCTGTGAACAGCAGAGCAGTCAGATTTATCATCATTTGATTGACAGTTACCCCCTGAAAGAGGTCGGCATCAGGGACTGTTACCGAAAGAGCCGGTAACTTCATCAACATAGCCTGCGCCTCATTCAGCCACGGTATGCGTGCTGTACCGGTCTTTTTTGCTTCAAGTGGTACCCAGGTTTGATTCGTTGATCATTTCACGGAGAGACTCGTTGATTGCCTGTCAGGCTACAGGCCTCATGGGAGGCGTGCATTTGTATTCATGGGACCAAGGAGGCGGTTGTGTTGCCCTGCTGTCTGATCCGATCCGATGTCTTCTTTCTTCCTCTCTATCCATAACGGTGGGATGTCTACTATGTCCATTTTTGCGCAATACCAGCAACGGTATGAAGCGGTTCAACAGGAAGAGCTGAGTCTGCTGGACTATCTCAAACTCTGTAAAGAGGACTCGTCGGTCTATGCCAATGCGGCCGAGCGCATGCTGAAAGCCATTGGTGAGCCAGAAGTAATTGATACCGCCCGTGATCCGCGACTGAGCCGCATCTTCTCCAACAAGTTAATCAAACGCTACCCGGCGTTCAAAGAGTTTTACGGTATGGAAGAGGCCATTGAGCAGATGGTCTCTTATTTCAAACACGCGGCTCAGGGGCTGGAAGAGAAAAAACAGATACTCTACCTGCTTGGCCCGGTGGGAGGCGGCAAGTCTTCTCTGGCCGAAAAATTGAAGCAGTTAATGGAACGGGTGCCGTTTTACGCCATCAAAGGCTCTCCGGTGTTTGAATCCCCGCTGGGGCTGTTCAATCCTGAAGAGGATGGGGTTATTCTCAAGGAGGAATACGGCATTCCCGGTCGCTACCTCAATTACATCATGTCTCCCTGGGCGGTCAAACGCCTGAACGAATTTGGGGGCGACCTCACCCAGTTCCGGGTGGTTAAGCTCTACCCAAGCCGGCTGAATCAAATCGCTATTGCCAAAACCGAACCCGGTGATGAAAACAACCAGGATATTTCCAGCCTGGTGGGCAAGGTGGATATTCGCCAGCTGGAAGAGTATTCCCAGGACGATCCCGACGCCTACAGTTTTTCGGGGGCGTTGTGCCGGGCCAACCAGGGCATCATGGAATTCGTGGAGATGTTCAAGGCGCCCATCAAAGTGCTGCACCCGCTGCTGACCGCCACCCAGGAAGGCAACTACAACAGCACCGAAGGGTTGGGGGCGATTCCCTACGAGGGGATTCTGCTGGCGCACTCCAATGAGTCCGAATGGCAGTCCTTCCGGAACAACAAGACCAATGAAGCCTTCATCGACCGGGTCAACATCGTGAAGGTGCCGTACTGTGTCCGGGTCAGTGAAGAGGTGCACATTTACCAGAAGTTGCTGGAACACAGCTCGCTGAAGGCCGCGCCCTGTGCCCCGGATACCCTCAAGATGCTGGCCCAGTTTACCGTGCTGTCCCGGATCAAGGAGCCGGAGAACTCTTCCATCTACTCCAAGATGAAAGTGTACGACGGCGATAACCTGAAGGACACCGACCCCAATGCCAAGCCATTGCAGGAATACCGGGATATGGCCGGGGTGGATGAAGGCATGAACGGGCTCTCTACCCGGTTCGCTTTCAAGATCCTGTCCAAAGTATTCAACTTCGATCCGACTGAAGTGGCGGCCAACCCGGTACACCTGCTTTATGTGCTGGAACAGCAGATTGAGCAGCACCAGTTTCCGGAAGAAATCCAGGACCGTTACCTCGCCTTTCTCAAAGAGTATCTGACCCCCAAATACATTGAGTTTCTTGGCAAGGAGATCCAGACCGCGTACCTTGAGTCATACTCCGAATACGGTCAAAACATCTTTGACCGCTACATCACCTACGCTGACTTCTGGATTCAGGATCAGGAATTCCGGGACCCGGACACCGGACATATTCTGGATCGGGGCGCCTTGAGCGAAGAGCTGGAAAAAATCGAAAAACCGGCGGGCATCGCCAATCCCAAGGATTTCCGCAACGAAGTGGTCAACTTTGTACTGCGGGCCCGGGCCAACCACGACGGCAAAAACCCCAGCTGGTTAAGCTACGAGAAGATGCGTACCGTCATTGAGAAGAAAATGTTTTCCAATACCGAAGACCTGTTGCCGGTCATCTCTTTCAATGCCAAAGGGTCGCAGGAAGACCAGCGCAAACACGCGGACTTTGTTTCCCGTATGGTGGTTCACGGTTATACCGAGAAACAGGTGCGCCTGTTGTCTGAATGGTACATCCGGGTCCGGAAGTCTCAATGAGACTGCACTGACTGACCCGCCCTGTCGCGGACCCATCGCCAGCCCCTTCAGCGGGGCTGATCCACCGAGCACTGCAGCTATCGGGAGAGCGTTCATCATGAGCCTCATCATCGACCGGCGCCTCAATGGAAAAAAGAAGAGCACCGTGAACCGGCAGCGGTTTTTGAAGCGCTACCGGCATCATGTCAAAGCCGCCGTCCAGGATGCCATCGACCAGCGTTCCATCACCGACGTTGACAGTGGCAGTGACGTCACTATTCCCAGGAAAGACCTCAGTGAGCCGTTTTTTCACCACGCACAGGGGGGGCACTGCGGCCACGTGCATCCTGGCAACCACGAGTTCCACCGTGGAGACCGCATTCAGCGGCCACCGGGTGGCGATGGACAGGGCAGTGGTGCGGGGCAGACCAGTGATGGTGGCGAAGGGGCAGATGAGTTCGTCTTCCAGATCAACCGGGACGAGTTCCTGGAATATCTGTTTGATGACCTGGAGCTGCCCAACCTGCTGAGAAAAGAACTGAAAGACAGCACCGACTATCAACTCAAACGGGCCGGGTTTAGCACCGCTGGTTCCCCGGACCGGCTGAATATTGTGCGCTCACTGCGGGCTGCCCATGCGCGTCGCATCGCCCTGTCCGGTAAAGACCGGAAAGTGATCCGAACCCTGAAGCGACAACTCAGGGCCATGGAAGTGAGTCCGGATCCTGCCGATCAGCAGCAGGCCACCGCTCTTCGGGAAGAGATCAAGTCGCTCAACAAGAAGCTCAAACGACTGCCGTTTATTGACGATTTTGACCTGCGCTTTAACAACATGACCAAGGTGCCCCAGCCCTCCAGCAAGGCGGTGATGTTTTGTGTCATGGATGTTTCCGGGTCCATGACGCAGGAGATCAAGGACATGGCTAAGCGCTTTTTCCTGCTGCTCTACCTGTTCCTGGAACGCAACTACGAAGCCGTGGAAGTGGTCTTTATCCGGCACCACAGTGAGGCGAGGGAGTGTGATGAGCACGACTTCTTCTACGCCCGGGAAACCGGGGGCACCATTGTCTCAAAAGCCCTGCTGCTCACCCATGACATCATTGAACGGCGGTACCCGCCCAGCCAGTGGAATATCTACATTGCCCAGGCCTCGGACGGGGATAACTGGGGCGAAGACTCCACAAAATGTTATGACATCATCCTGGACAAGCTGTTACCGGTTTGCCAATACTTCGCCTACGTAGAGATTACCGACCTGCACCACCAGAACCTCTGGTACGAGTACGCTACCATTGCCGAATCTTACCCGGATCACTTCGCCATGCAGCACATCCACAGCTATTCGGATATCTACCCGACCTTCCGGCGTCTGTTTGAAAAAAAGGAGGGCACCCATGTTGGCCGCTGAAGCACCGGAAAGCCACACCATCCGGCGAAAACAACCGCTGTCCACCGGGTCCGAATGGACGTTTGAGCTGCTGGACCTTTACGACCGGGAGTTTGCCCGGTTGGCGGATAAATTCCGGCTGGACACCTACCCCAACCAGATTGAAGTGATCAGCTCTGAACAGATGCTGGATGCTTACTCGTCGGTGGGGATGCCCCTGATGTACAATCACTGGAGTTATGGCAAAACCTTTCTCAACAACCAGCAGAACTACCAGCGGGGGCGGATGGGGCTGGCTTACGAAATCGTGATCAACTCCAACCCCTGCATTGCCTACCTGATGGAAGAGAACACCATGCCCATGCAGGCCCTGGTGATCGCCCACGCCTGCTACGGCCACAACTCCTTTTTTAAAGGCAACTACCTGTTCAGGCAGTGGACGGACGCCAGCGCCATCATTGATTACCTGCTGTTTGCCAAGCACTACATCGCCCAGTGCGAGGAGAAACATGGCGTTTCAGCGGTAGAGGAGATGCTGGACGCCTGCCATGCGCTGATGAACCAGGGTGTCAACCGCTATGTTCGCCCCGCCCCGGTCTCTGCAGAACAGGAACAGGCACGCTTGCGGGAGCGTGAAGCGTACATCCAGCGCAACCTGAACGATCTCTGGCGCACCATCCCGGTCAGCGAGCAATCACAGTCGCACCAGGATGAACGGTTTCCGAAAGACCCGGAAGAGAACCTGCTCTATTTCATCGAAAAAAACGCGCCGTTGCTGGAGACCTGGCAGCGGGAGATCATCCGCATCGTGCGTAAAGTGGCGCAGTATTTCTACCCGCAACGGCAAACCCAGGTCATGAACGAGGGCTGGGCAACGTTCTGGCACTACCACCTGATGCATGAAATGTACGATGAAGGGTTGATCACCGAGGGCTTTATCCTGGAATTTCTGCATTCACACTCCAGTGTCGTGTTCCAGCCGGCCTTTGATGATCCGCGGTACAGCGGGATAAACCCCTATGCTCTGGGGTTCAATATCTTTCGGGACATCCGCAGGATCTGCGAACAGCCCACGGAAGAGGACCGTGAATGGTTCCCCGATCTGGCGGGCAGTGACTGGCTGGACGCCGTGCACTTTGCCATGAAGAACTTCAAGGACGAGGGATTCATTCTTCAATACCTCTCCCCCCGGGTTATGCGGGACATGCGCCTGTTCAGCATCGATGACAACGACATCAACCCCTATCTGGAAGTGGATGCCATCCATGACGAGCAGGGCTATCGGCAGTTGCGGGAAAACCTGGCCGCCTTGTACAACCTGGGCAACCGGGAGCCCAACATACAGGTGTACGACGTGGATGTCCGGGGTGACCGCTCATTGACCCTGCGCCATTACCTGCACCAGAATCGCCCGCTGGACAGGGACAGTACCCATGAACTGCTAAAACATCTGCACCGCCTGTGGGGGTTTGATGTCAAACTGGACTCGGTAGACCAGGATAACATCGTCCAGTACACCTTTATTACGAAAAGCACCGGCAGCAAAGAACAGGTTAAGGTGACGTCAAAGAAGCGGATCAATCGCTAGTACTGCGTTTTTCTACACTTGATATGTTCATAATCTCTGCAAGCCATGTGTATCAATGGATTTATGGATATGTGACATATTAAATGCTTTCGGACGCAGTACTAGAGCTCACAGGCAGGATGCGTCATAGTGGGGGGAGTTGCCCGGTGAAGGTTACACCGGGACTTGGTGCTCCAACGCAGAGGTATGTCGATGAACGACAATCTGATTGTGGTCCATCGATGAATAATCGCAAACCCGCCCCAATGGGTAGTCAATCACACCGTGACACCGCGCGCGTTGTCCGGAGAACACACTGGGTACTCAAGAGGCTGTGGCAAAAGGTAGCGAGCGTAGTCAAGACAATGCAAAAAATGGCGAAGAAGCGCAGTTTACAGGCAGTAAAAGAGCACTTTCACCGGACTTTCGGTTGAGCCATTTTTAACGCCATATTGGCAAGCACAGCCCCTTTGCGACAGCCTCAAGTCTGCAGGAGAATAGCGATGACTAAAGTTACTGCCAATATGTTGCGCCATGCCGCCATGAATCTTCTGGTTCAGAAGGAATACTCTCACGACGAGCTAGCGAGCAAATTGTCTTACCTGTCCGATGATGATGAACTCATCATTAAAGAGCTTGACCGTCTTGAAAAAGAACGACTACTCAGCAACGAACGCTATGTCACCGGCTTTATTAATGCACGAATCAATAAAGGTCATGGGCCATCCCGGATAGCACTGGATCTTGAGAGAAAAGGTATTGACCAGGAAATCATTGTGGATGCCCTGAAAGCAGCGGACATTAACTGGCAGGAACTGGCAAAGTCCGTCCGTCAACGTAAATTCGGTAACAAGCGCCCAACCAAACCCCGGGAGATCAATGAACAGTACGAATTTTTACAAAGCCGGGGGTTTCCGGCTGAACTGCTGGCCAGCTTGTTTTGATGATTAGACAAGTAGTGTCGTTTGGTGTTGCCAGTCGACCTACACCGACCATGACGTGCTGAACATCACCTTTTAATGCTACAGGTTATTTTGGGTGATTTTTTAAGCAGTTAACAATCTCAAAAAAAAAAAAACTAAACGACGTTGCTAAGTTTAATTTACTGGAATTACGGCGGTTGGTAGTGTTTTCACTGATGCGGCACGTTGTAGTCTTGTTTTTTGTTGCTGGGTTTGCAATAGCAACAGTAGGCAGGTTTATTGGTGTGATCAGTATGAACCATCCATTGGGTTCCGGTGCCCAATGCTCTTAGTACTGCTATTTTAAAGCTCTTTGGGTCATATTTCCCATCCCCTTAGGGGGAAGATATTGATCTTACTCATCTAATTAATGTAGATGACTCCGTTTACGCTAATAATTTGAAAGGAAAGTGTACAATTGAAGTTGCCAAGAATTTCAAAGGTAAGCAACGGAACTTTAATGGGAAGCGCTTTTGGGCAAGGGTTGTTTTGTTTTAACGGTAGGCCTTGATGAAGGGCTTGTGCTTGAGTACATAGAACTCAAGAAAAGAATGATTCAAATCCAGATCATTTTGACCTTGATTGTTCATGCCTTTGGGCGTAGTAGAAGTCCTTCTAGTTAGATGGTGTGGCCTGTAAGCGTCCAGCTATACTGGAGGTCGGTTAACGGCAGGTGTATTTTTTGTCAGTATATTGGGAGATTGAGCACTGCTTCGGAACTGTCAGAAACTGGCCTATTTTGAGTGTTTACATTATCACTTGAGATAACATTAGCTTTAATGTCACTAAAATGTGCACCGAATATGAGGTTTGCAAATATGAGATTTTTAGTAGCAATTATTATTAGTATCGTATTTACGAGTACTCAGCTTTAGAGCATAGATATTACGGACGTTTGAGAAGTTTATTTCTAAAATTAATAAAGAATCGCCAGTGTAACTTCTGAACTGGCCAATTCTCTTGTATTACCGACTCTACAAGCAGTCTATGCTGCTCTGGGTTTCGAGCTTAATGTTCGTTCGTGCTGATTATTTGAAATCAGCTCTAATTTTTGCTCATATCGGTTCCAGCAGCCACGAATCCTGAACCGGGGAATAA
>OODV01000202.1 GCA_900299555.1 uncultured Endozoicomonas sp. | reverse complement strand
GTCATCTTTATGATCTGCTCATGAGTACCAGGCAGATTGCCGTTATAGCGATACTCAAGTTGGAAGCTCTTATTACAGCCCTTGCATCGATACCGCTGGTGACCTGTCCCAGCTTTCCCGTTCTTAACAACATTGATCGTTTGTTGACAATGGATACAGGCAACTTGAACTACAGCCATAGATGACTCAAAAAGACAGGAATGTATCAGATCAACAGCTCTGATACATCACCCAATAAAGCATTTGGCGGTTACGAAGATATCGTAGATTGCTGCTGCGATACCTGGAACAATCTATGCGGCGAAACTGGGTGTCTATTCAGCTTATGCTCTCGCCAGTGGGCAGTCATACAGTAAGTTATGCAGTAGTTAGAAAGGGCAATTGGTGTAAAGGGCAATCAAGAGAACAGCATTTAATGCAGTACACTCTGCAGTTATTGGACCTACTGATATCAATATGGTCAGTACAACTAACGAATCGGTTATTTACCTGAATTAACAGACTCATTTTATGTCTCAAGAGTCATCTTCAATAGCAATTCAGCGATGAATCATGAATAGAATTATTCGGGCAGCGGGATTTACCGCGGCTGCCGTTTTGGGTGCAGCTTATATTTATGGGGGCTCTGGCAACTTTGGAAACCGATCCGTTACTGTACAGCCAAAACATTCAGTGACCAATAAGGTCGCGGTGGTTACCGGCGCGAATTCAGGGATTGGTCTGGCATTAACTGAGTCCCTATTGAACAGGAACTGCAGGGTCTACGCCACCTATCGGAATGAAGAGTGCTCAAAGACCTTACTGGAAATGGCAAAGGAAAACCCTCAATTGAACCTAGTTGTAGCGGATTTTGACACGGAGGAAAGCCTGGATACTGCCATAGCTCAAATCAAGAAAACCATAGGTGAGCGAAAGGTGGACCTTCTAGTCAACAATGCAGGTTATTTTGAAAAGAGAGCGAATAAGTTTGGTGCTCTGGAGGGACCGGGATGGTCGAAATCATTCCGGGTCAACACCATCGCACCGATGCTGGTTACCCAGGCATTAGCGCCGAATCTTGATAAAAGTGATGACCCGAAGGTGGTGTTTATCAGCAGTCGACGAGGCAGTATCGCCCGAAACCGTGATGAACACTATGAAGGCCGTATTGCTTATGTGACATCAAAGGCAGCCGCAAACATGGCTTTTTCCAGCATTAGTCAGACAAAAAAAGACTGGGGGGTTGTGATGATTCATCCGGGCGCGGTGATAACCAACTTCCCCAGTGTTCAGCCCGATCGTATCTCAGCGAAAGAAAGTGCTGAAGGGATCATCGGTGTTATTGAGAGTGGTATGAAAAGTGGCTCTTTTGTTGATGAAAAGGGTAAGAGTATTCCCTGGTAAACGGCTTGTGCGTCGTATATCCGAAATAGAATTAATTGGGTTTCCAATTATTTTTTCAAACTCTATAAAGTCGCCTATTCTTTCATTCAAAGATTCAAAGATTCAAAGTTCTGAGAATACTGTCTATTCTGAGTTGCGTCATACAGAGTAAGGCAAAAAGTATTTTCCAATCCAGAAAAAGAACCCTTGACAATCTTAGCTACTCAAGTACGTCTGGAAACTTAGATCGGTTATGAGGAGTTAGTATATAGGAGCTCGTAAAGTACTCAGCTTAAATTTGGTTCATACCCCATGCATCAGTATAAACCTCTGAATTTCTAATATAGAAGGGTATTGTTTCACCACTAACTATACTTGCATTCACATACCCTAGCTGAACAGGGCTGCATACAGACTTCGTAACATGCAACCTGGACTCCTCTATATCATCTTCTGAATTATAAATAATCACATCAAAGTTTATTGGATGGCTTGATGGGTATAGTCGGTAATATTCCAGATAAGCCTGAACGGGCCTTATTTGTAGCGTCCTTGCGTTTCGCTGCTCTTTTGATTGGTACGAATTGCCTTCTCCCTTTGCAAACTGGAAATGATTAACAATACTGCCACTAGCAACATAAATCTTCTTAATTAGCCAACCATCCTGGACTTGAATTTCCAATGCGCCACAGAACCCGTCAAATGAAGAAAATGCAGAGGCTAGCGACCTGATAACGGTTGCGCCATGCTTGAAATAATTCAGCGGCCAGATAACTTCCAAACCAAGAACAAGTGCAGCATCCATACTACCAGCCCCAGACGGCTTCTGCCTGTCAGATCTATAGGGATTATTTTGCACCGCTTGCATGCTCTCTATGCTGGCAGTATTTATGTGTGTTCTTGAGGCTGCTTCTATTTCACTTGCGCTTACGAACATGATATCCGAAAATGATACAGCTGAGACCAGAAATAGTACGATATAATAAAAACTGTTTTTTGATGACAGTAATGTGCCGCAGAGGTTGATCTTTGAGAAAGTCATAGCCAACGGTCTTGAGGTTTAATAATCACATTGGACAATGATTTTATTTTGAAGTTTGTAACCGATAGTGCTGTTGTATAAATTTTTGTCAAATCGTTGTTTCTTGAGAGCAAGATAATTAAGGTATAAACCGTCTTTAGCTGTAAAAAAAAGAGCTCCAGCGTCCCGGAAATTTTTTCTTCTCCTTGATAAACTCGAGTAGTGACGTAAGAGGCATATACTTCAGCGATTCTTTTGCTGCTCGAAATCCATCCCCATAAATAGGATCAGTACTAAGCTCTATTTGTTTTCTCCTGAACTCGGCATCTTTGGTGTCAAGATTTTTCAGCCAGATATACTCCATTAGAACGCACATCCCTTCTTCAACATTCAGTGGTAAATCCACGTAGTAATTGTAAAAAAACCAGGCATGGGTGAGCTCATGAATCATGACTGTACGAAAATGTTCTTCAGGCAAATTGATTTGAATCAGGATACAGTCAAAGTTTCTCGCCAGAACCCGGCCTTTCTGGTGGGTTATCGTGGTACGGGTAACGCCCAGAATGGGGTGATTCTCATGAAAGTTGTGATGACTGGCATCATTTAATTCATCCCGAGCGCATAGTTTGACCGGAGTTTGTGTCGAGTTGAGCTTTAGTCCAACTGATGCCAGTGCTGAACGCATTTCTGCAGCAATGCTGTCCGCACGTACCTGGGAGGAAACGCCATTCAGGCTACACCGGTTGCATATAACAACACCATCCGGGTATTGCATGCCGCCATTAGTAAGATTTTCACACACAAGCCGACTACAGCTAGAGCACTTTGGATGATTTTCGTGCTGATTGCAAAAAGCATTACCCCAAAAATCAATAAAATAATTTGGCGTTAGCGGATTTCTACATACCGAGCAGAGTGGGGTAGTCTGCTTCTGGGCGCAAACTGGGTGCCATGGCATTCTATCAACTTCAACATAATTTCCTTTTACAGGCTTTCTACAGCCGGGGCACTTGAAGCAGTCAGGATGAAAAGCCCGATTTCTGAATACAACAAACGCCTTTGCTCCAAAGGGCTTCTTGCACCCACTGCATTTGAAGCATCCAGGATGCCACCTGGCTCCCATGGCCTTAACGCACTGCTCCTTGAGTGTTTTTTTGCAGCCCTGACAAATATTCATGATCTTCCCTGATGCATGATTAATAAGCCCCCAGACCATTCTGGAAAAATTCCCCCCGCGCTAACTGTGACAACAATTCTTCGTAGATATATGGTCTTCTCTTCCTGTCGAATCAGATATGATGATCAGCAGCCATCTTTTTCAGTCTACTTGCTTCTGCATGATAGTATTGGCTTGTGGTATTAATCGAATCATGGCCGGCAAATATAGCAAGATCTTCGATATCCATTTTTCGAGCCAAATGTGTAAGGGCTGTATGGCGAAGCGTATGAAATGGCAAGTCCTGTAACCGGTGTTTAATGGTCGGCGTTGCCTTGCTTTGACAATAGTCTATAAATGATTTCCACCAGTACCGTAGCCCTCTGGCGGAAAGGGCTGTTATAACACCCTCTGCATTGCGGATCTTTGGTGCCAGTGGAAAGCTGTCTCCATACAGCCCGGAGTACCCATTAATGCGCCTGTAATCAATGATTCCCTGTTGAAGCGCTGGATTTATAGGAACTTGTCTTCTTTTTCTGCCCTTTCCCAGAATGCTGAGATAATAACCATCATCATTATCCGGGTGTATGTCATAACAGGTATGTCCTGTAAGCTCAGACTCTCTTAAAGCCAGTCCATAGCTCAGAGAAAGAACGAACCGGGTACGTGCTGACTCAATACGCTCTCTGGAGGTGGCTGATGGCAGCTTTTCCAGGCATTCTTTGATGAATTGCCACTCATTATCATAAAAATATCTGATGACAGTGTTGCCACGAGCGACTTTTTCGCCTGAGCGAACCAACGAGGATGCTGGATTTCCGAGTGTATAGCGATTTTTTTCAAGAAAAGAGAAAAAGGAAGAAATCACATCAATGACCTGATCAGTGCTTTTTCCAGGTTTTATCGATGATCGAAACATGATCCTGTTTGGTTGACCGGGAAGAATGCCAGCCATAAGCCAGCGTTGCGGTAGATTTTGAATAAAATGCAAGTATGCTTGTAGGTGTTTAAGTCGAACGTCTTTGTATCCAATACCTAATTCCAAATATAAAAAAGCGGTCAATCGAGTAATCTCTCTTTCATAACGACGAAGAGTCTCTTCAGATCGAGCACCAGACTTATTAAGGAATAGGGTCATGGCCTCGCCATCACTGCTCGCTCCCATCAGGTTATCGTGCCCATGATCACGAGAGGAAAAGGGGTAGAGGGTAGTGTTCAGCATAATGGGAGGAATAACAGACTGACTCACTGCTTCATCCCTTCGATCTCAGTTCTTTTCTGTAATGCTTTTTCAAATGCCTCTGCAGAACCACGGGCTCTCTCAAGCTCAAGCTCCATGGTGTTAATCTGTTTGATTCGCTCTTCTGTTTCTGTGAGGCGGTTTTCCAGCTTTTCATTTGCTATTTTCATTGCATTGTAGTGTTGATGCATCATCAATGACTCTCTGGATTCAGCTTGCAGATTGCGCACTGCGCCCAGCAAGTCTTTCTGGCTGCAGTCTAGCAAAACCATTAGCTGATTAGTCAGCTGAGCAATGGCTTCTATCTTGTCTCGCCCCGAAGCCAGCGCATTTCTCTCCTCGCAAGCTTGAATGTATGCTTTTGACTTACTATCCAACCGGCTCTGCAATTCAAGATTGGCTTTTTTTAAATTCTGTTGCTCTTCGTTTAGCTTGTTTATCTTTTTTTCCAGTCCTTGCTTTAGCCTTCGCTCATCATCGACCACGCTCAGCCAGTGGTTCAGTTGCTCCTGGTTTCTATGATCCATCTGTTTTTCCAGCGTACTTATGGCCTGGGAGTGGAGAGTCTTCTGCTCCTCTACCATTGACTGAAACTGCTCATTTTGCTTCTGTTCCGATCTTAAGAGGGATTCCAATTCTTTGAAATCCTGCTTTTTGCTTTCCAATTCAAGCTTTAAAGCCTTGAGATCAGAAGCTAGTTGCTCATTTGCATTCTGTAGACCAGCATTGCTTATGGTCAGCTGATCGTTTCTATCTAAAAGTTGGCCCAGACTTTCTTTCAGCTCATCTATCTCCTGGTTTGCAGCTTCTTCGCAAGCTCGTTTCTCTTCCGATAATTCATACTTCCACTTGGCGATACCTCTTTTCAAGCCTCTAACCAAATCTTCTGGCAGCTCAAGCTCCTGCTCTTCGCCAAGAGCACCCAAGAATCGCCATTCGTTGTAATAGGGCAGTATGGTCTGCTTTCCCATTTTTCCTATTCGGGCAACTTTATCGGCGTTAATCCTTTCACCTTTCTCTTTCAAGTGATCAAGAATACTAAAAATGTGTTGTCTTCTCCGTTGCTCCTGATCAGAACCTTTCATAACTTTCAAAACCCGCTAAAACAAAGACTATCGATACCAGTATTATAATACCAGTATCAATGGTTCCGCCAGAAGTTAATCTACTGTCGGTAACTGAACTTACCGGAAGTATCTGATTTAGTTATGACGATAAGAGTTAAAAAGTACTGCTTAGATGGCGAGTAGCGCTGGTATCATGAAGAGGAGAATAGTGAGCTGGATGATAAACTAGCGGTTATCCCTCAAGGTTATTTCTTCATTGATATCGGTGTCTGAAAGTCAATTGGAGCTCATTGAGCCAGACATTATTCCTGCGCTGTCGGTGCGAGCTAATAGAAAAGTTAGACACTTGCGTAATTTCAGAGAAACCTTCGATACTTCTAAGACTGTGAACCTGATTGTTGGCAATAGAGAAGGGTAGGCAATAGCTGACAGTAAACCCAGCACTGAGAGGGGGATGATCAATTCAACCTGAGTAAAGCCACCCGATTTTTTCAGGTACGTGCTCTTTTATCTTTTCATCAATGGTGTTTTTATTGTTATTGAAAGTCAGGGGTTGCATATCTTTTCCCGTTTGAGTTCTCACTTCATTCGAGATAAACGGTCAATATTTACTGATGAGTGGCGATGTAGTGCCTAGATCTGAGATTGTTTTCACAATTATGCGGAGTACTAGATGATAAAAAGCCAGCCTGGGGAGTGTCAGGGCTGGCTTTTATAGGATGAGTTGTTCTTAAGACGATATTTCAGTAAATAGTCGTCTATCAGTTCGGGAAAAGGACATTCAGCTTGGTCGCTAACATCATGTTGCCTTCAGCGCGCAGTTTACCCATCATAAATGCCTGCATCCCATCCATTTCACCAGACATCACGCCGACCATGGTTTCGCTGTCCATGATCAGTGTTACGCTTGGGTCGTCATGAGCGCCGGGAACGATATCGAAGTTGCCATCTTTAATAACCAGATGGTATGTATCAGCATCTTCAATATCAAACTGGAAAACCTCATCGAGGCCAGCTGCAGCATCAGCATTAAAACGGGTTTTCATGGACTCAATGATTTCAGCAACTGTGCTCATATTCTCTTATCCTTTTTCTTGGCGTTAAGCATTTCTGTCTTCAACAAAAAGAAGGTTATGAGTATTGGCCGAATGTGTCAATGCAATTCAAACACTCGTATGAATTCACTTGCGTAAAGTATTTCCTACCTCACGATTTTTTATGGTCCCCAGCACTGATAAATCAGTTATCCTATAGGCAATTTTAATATTGGAACTCATACACCTTATAAGGAGGTCCTTTTGGAGTATTTGGCAGACTTTATTCTGTTTCTGGCAAAAACTGTTACGCTGATTGGTGGTGTAGCGATTTTGGTTGCCTTGGTCACCGCAATCGGTCAGAAAGCAAAGAAAATGCATAAGGGACATCTTGAGATTACCCGCCTGAACGAGCATTACGAACACCTGAAGAGTGACCTGAAACATGCATTATTTGATAAAGAACAGTTGAAAAAAGAAGCTAAGGAAGAGAAAGAAAAGGCAAAGCTTGAGAAAAAGGCGAAAAAAAATAAAGAGGCTGTTGAAGCGATCAAACCCAGAATTTTCGTTCTTGATTTCCACGGCGATATCAAGGCATCAGCCGTCAAATCTCTGCGTGAAGAGATTACGGCCGTACTTTCCCTCGCTGATAACGAGCGGGATGAGGTGGTTGTTCGCTTGGAAAGTGGCGGAGGCATGGTTCATTCCTATGGCCTGGCAGCATCTCAGCTTAAGAGAATCCGGGATAAAGGTGTCAAACTGACGGTAACTGTAGATAAAGTAGCTGCGAGTGGTGGTTATATGATGGCCTGTGTTGCTAATCATATTGTTGCTGCACCATTTGCCGTATTAGGCTCAATTGGTGTCATGGCCCAGCTACCAAATGTGCATCGCCTGCTGAAAAAGCATGATGTTGATATTGAGTTGCACACCGCTGGGGAATATAAGCGCACGTTAACCATGCTGGGTGAAAATACCGAAAAAGGACGAAAGAAGTTTATCCAGGATATGGAAGATACCCATGAACTGTTCAAAGACTTTGTAAAGGCTGAGCGGGAAGTTGTTGATATTGATCAGGTCTCAACGGGGGAAATCTGGTATGGACAGAAAGCCCTGACCTTGAACCTGATTGATGAAATCAGCACCAGTGATGAGTATATCTACAGAAAAGTGGATGAGGCTGACCTGGTGCAGATTGAATATGTGATGAAAAAAGGGGTTGCCGATAAACTGGGCCTGGCTGCTGAGTCAGCACTGGATAACACCCTGATGAAATGGTGGGGGAGATTCAATACCAGCCGCTTCTTTTCCTAGGAGCGGTTATTGCTCTATTTTTCAACAGTATTCATTGGCTTTGGTCTTATACTCCTGAGCCATTTTTTTGAACTATAGATCTAATTAGTAGTCGAATAATTAACTATTATTAGACAGGGCAGAAAAAATGAATGCTGTTGAACCATCAGTAGTCGCTCGTTACCACCTTGGCCAGAATCAGGCTGATAATGACGTTGGTCAGACGAAACATTGGACGCATTCCAGAACCGTAAGGGCTATATCTGGGATAGCAGTGTTAGCCGTAGGGGGGCTCGCAGGGCTGGCAGCTTCTTTTTTTGCCAGTACCTTTGTTGCAATTATTGCTGCAGCTGCTGTTGCGGTCGTGGCAGGTGCTGCTGTGATCGGGTATTTCTACCATCATAGCGGCGATAGTCATACTCCGCAGCCACCTGCTTCTCCTGGCGCCCTGCCCATTCAGCCCCCCCCATACACTCCTACTTATGTGCCGCCACCGCCATATTCACCTCCATCAGCTCAAGCAGCAACTGCAACTTCCTATGCACCTGCATTTAGCTCAAATATACCTCCTTCAGATCCACCGCCGGCTTATCCTCGGTATGGAACGCCAGCAGCAGGAGTAGTCGATCCCTATGACCTCCCTCCAGAATATACAGCTGAAATGGCAGAAGATTTCATACGTGATCAAGAGAATCGTGCGGAACGGATGCTACGGGAAAATGGTTTAGAACTCTATAGAAGCTGCCGTGATGGTAACTGTTTCTATGACTCGATTGCTCATCAGCTTCGTCCCCAAATTGCAAATGGGGCAGCAGGCCTTCGTCGTCAGGTTGCTGATTTTGCAAGAGCCTGGCAACAACGTCATCCAGTTGATAGTGGCAATTTTTCACCGATTGAAGCCCGGGTATTTGCTCGTTTACGAGAAATAGTCGCCGTTCCCGGAAGTACGGACCGAGTCGCTACTGGTCTTGATGAAATAGGAATCCTGGGATGTTTTGCCGATCTATTCGATATCTATTTCGCTTCTCAAGTTGTCCGTAGGCCAATAACCGTCATAAATACTTTCGGGGGCATTGTTCTGGCAGTTGATGAAAATGGCCAGCCATTAGACTGGACTCCAACTTATCGGCCTGAGCTGTTGCGACAAGATGGCATCTTGCTTGTGCATGATAGTGGACACTTTATGGGAGCGAATTAATTTCAGCTAAAAGTATGTTCATAGCTGTTCTATCCCACTTTCTGCACCTCTTGATAATACATAGATTTTGAGACTTTCAAATCAATTGGGTATTCCATTTAGGTGTCGAAAGTGGGTTCTATTAATCCCTTCTCAGCGGTTCAGATAAAGCAATCGGCGATTCAAAACGGAATACAACAATATAAGAAGAAACGATCAGTGAGAGTATCGCCGTAGCCTGAATAATATGAGCCGAAACTTCACCAATCAGGTTCTGGCCACTGGCAAAAGCAGCAATCAGTATGGAGAACTCACTGGTCTGGCCTAAACGAAAACCGACCTCCCAGGCTGTTGAACGCTTTTCACTGACCTTGCGAAGCAGAAAACCAAAAATCACCGGTTTTATGATTATCACAATGCCTGTCATCACAAGAGCAGGGATAAGAACATGGCTTAACAGATCAAGGTTGAAACTGGCACCAATTGAAAAGAAGAACAGAACCAGGAAAAAGTCTCTCAGTGGTTTGAGGTTTATCGCAATGTATTGTGCTATCGGACTGGTGGCAATACTGATCCCAGCAATAAAGGCACCAATCTCATAAGATAGGTTTAAGCTGTGCGCCAACTCTGCGAAACCGAGACACCAACCCAGGGCCATCAGGAACAGGTATTCGTGAAAACGGTCAAAGCGAGCCATTAAAGGCAGTAGAAGATATTTGACCAGCATGATGGCAGTAAAAATCAGAGCGGGCAGGGCAACAAATGCCATGATCAGTTCGCTGTAATTGGCGCTATGTGATGGGTCAAGGTTATACAGTAACAGCAGGGCAATAATCGCCATCAAATCCTGCAATAACAGGAGGCTAACCATAATCTCCCCGGTATGCTTATGGTGCAGCACGGTTGTCGGGAGGAGCTTGATGCCAATGATAGTGCTGGAAAACATCATGGTTGCGCCAATGATGATCGACTCATTCTGTGGCAGGCCAAATGCCAGGCCAAGTCCATAACCGGTAAGTGCAAAGAGAAATGAACTCAGTAAACCGACCGTAGCGGTTTTCTTAAGCAGGTGGGCAAGGTGGCTGGGTTGCATATCCAGCCCGAGCAGAAATAGCAGAAAGATAATACCAACATGGGCAATGTCATTCAGTAGGTTGGTGTCATTAACAACTTCCATCCCAAACGGCCCGAGTATCGCTCCAAGCGCAATATAGGCAACCAGTAATGGCTGACGGGTGAATAAGGCGCCAGTGGCGAGTACTGCTGCCCCTGTGAAAATAAGAAAAAAAGAGAAGAGCAGGGAACCGCTTTCCATCATTAAAGGCTCATTCTTAGATTATTTATGGAAAGAACAGTATAACCAACAGTTTGGTTTTCGTGCAGAAGAAGGGGTAAATCTCTTCCATAAGGAAGAGATTTCAAACTGTGGCTACAACTGATGTCTTAGCCGGTACACAGGGGTTAAGTTATCGGCAGCGGTTTGATAATCCATACTAAATGTTGTCAGTGCTTCCACTGCATAACCCGGATTCTGATCCTCTCTTAGCCTGAAACTACTGAATCCACAGCGCTGCAGATAATAGAGCTGATCTACAAGAACATCGCCAATCGCTCTCAAATCGCCCCGATAATCGAAGCGTTCCCGAAGCAGGCGGGCTATGGAATAGCCTCGACCATCCATAAACTTTGGAAAGTTAACCGCGATAACTTCGAACTGATTCAGAGTACCCGCTACTATTTCTGGCTCATCTGCACTGTCAAACCAGATTCCGATCTGACCGTTGTGATCAGTATTGGCTTGGATAGCAGCATCAATTGCCGATATATGCAGTAGCAAATTGCCCTCAGGTAATGAAGCCTCACTCTCATCCTGGTTCAGTATCTGAAAGTGATCATTGCTGATTTGCTGATCCTTAAGCAGCTTTGGCATAAACCTTCTCCTTGAATGGCTGAACGCCAACACGTCGGCAGGTATCAATAAAACGCTCTTCCGGAGTCCGCAGTTCAACATAGGTCTTCAGGATCTTGTCGATCACCTCAGGTACCTCATCCATTTTGAAAGATGGCCCAAGAATTTTACCCAGTGACGCATCATGACCCGATGCCCCACCAACCTGAATCTGATAATACTCTTCGCCTTTACGGTCAACACCAAGGATACCAATATGACCGACATGGTGATGACCACAGGCATTCATACAGCCTGAAATATTCAGATCAAGTTCACCAATGTCGTGCAGAAAATCGATATTCTCAAATTGTCGCTGAATACTTTCTGCCAATGGGATCGAACGGGCATTAGCCAGCGCGCAGAAATCACCTCCCGGGCAGCAGATCATATCGGTTAACAGGCCCTGGTTTGGTGTGGCGAGGTTGAGCTGTTTCAGGTTCCGCCAAAGCGCCTGAAGTTTACTCTGCGCAACATCGGCAAAAATAAGATTTTGCTCGTGACTGACTCTTAGTTCGCCAAAACTGAACTCGTCAGCAAGGTCTGAAATAGCTTCCAGCTGTTCTGCGCTGGCATCACCCGGAGCATCAGCAGTCGGCTTGAGTGTCAGGGTTACAGCGCTATAGCCTGGTTTTTTATGTGGATGGACATTTCTCTTGAGCCAGAGTTGGAAGTCAGGCTCTTCGGATAATGCCAGATCCGTTAAGTCGATATTGGTCAGTTGCTGGTAGTCTGGCTCTGTAAAAAAGGATTGAACCCGATCAATTTCCTGCCGCGGGAGTTTTGCTTTCGTGTCTTTCAGATAAGACCACTCTTGCTCGACCTTATTTGAGAAGACTTCAGGAGTGAGCGCTTTAACAAGAATTTTGATTCTGGCTTTGTATTTATTATCCCGTCGCCCATAACGGTTATACACTCTCAGGACTGCATCCAGGTAACTCAGGAGGTGTTCAGGTTCCAGAGAGGGTTTGATGACTGAGCCAACCATGGGTGTTCTCCCCAACCCGCCACCAGCCAGAACTTTAAATCGAACCTCGTTATTATCATTCAAAAAGGCATGAATACCGATATCATGAACCTGAGTTGCTGCCCGGTCCTGCTCACTGCCACAAACGGCAATCTTGAATTTTCGTGGAAGGTAAGCAAACTCCGGGTGAAAAGTGGACCACTGGCGGATAATTTCACACCAGGGCCGGGGATCAACAATCTCATCGTGCGCCACCCCTGCAAACTGGTCAGTTGTTGTATTACGAATACAGTTGCCACTGGTTTGAATGGCGTGCATCTGAACACTGGCCAGTTCTTCAAGAATCTCTGGTACTTCTTCAAGGCGAGGCCAGTTCAGTTGAAGATTTTGACGTGTGGTAAAGTGAACATAGCCTTTGTCAAAACGGCGGGAAATATGTGCCAACTTACGCATTTGTCTGCTGCTGACCATCCCATAAGGAATAGCAATTCTCAGCATGGGGGCAAAACGTTGTACGTAAAGTCCATTCTGAAGGCGAAGAGGCAGGAACTCATCTTCTGGAAACTCACCTGCGAGATAACGGTGAGTTTGATCCCGAAACTGAAGGACCCTCTCATCAACTATACGCTGGTCGTAATCATCGTATTTATACATGAATTGTTCGTCTGATTAGCCACATCTAGGGAACAGGTCAGAAACCTGGGACGTTAGAAGAATACTGACTTTTACTTATACGTAAAACTACTATTTTTAAATAAAAATAGATGAAAAAGTAATAAATCAAAAAGTAGCAAGCAGTTGATGCTTGCTCAGGATTTCGCTAATTTGAGTAAGTTGAAATATATTCTGTTGAGAATGGAGAGATCACACAATGAAAGACAGCACTATTGACGCGATTGCAGCTATAGCATTGATCACTCTGGTGGTTGTTACTGCCGTATACTGGGTAAGCACTCAGTAGACGATCATGTTCCTTGTAGAACCAGATGTACAATCAGCACTAGAACCACAACAAATAAGGCGGTGCCAATAATACCAGCGATAATGTAGTGCGCTGGCTTACCCTGTTGGAAGTCCCTTTCCAGGTTCGATTTTTTTTGCACGCCAAAAACAGCAGACAGTGCGCTAAATACAATTGATTTTATGCCCGTTCCTTTCCTGTCAGACATCAGCCAATTCTCGCTCTCGCCTTTAGCTATAGTGTCATCATTCTAAGATGTCGTCACGTGAGTTGCTATACCTAAAGGATTTGGAATTGCTACACTGTGGCAAGAGAGCGAAGCCAACAAAGTAGTATCTTCCAAAGCGACAGGTATAAATCAGTATGGTTAGTTAACAACGATGACCCTGATTCTGTATTGAGTATCTCTTGCTGCAAAATACCCGATCCAGCTGTCTTTCTCAGCCTCTGACCATGAAACAAATTGATCGGCAGCCAGTTGAGTCAGCCAGGCTCCATACTCTTTGACGTGAGGCAGTATCACGTAGGCCATGGCTCCCAGAACCAGACCATTGGTTGCTGAAGTCAGTGCTTTTTGCAGCGCAATATTTAAGCCTCCTGTTGCATAGTAATTAAGTATTCCATTCACAGCATAATAGGTAACCATAGGGATAATGGTTGCTGCCGCTACAGGGACTGCATATTCTTTAATATTTTCAGGCATGGGAATCAACTGATAACCAGATGAAGCAATCGCTTCAGCTCGATCACCAATCGATGTTATCTGGTGCTGCAGGTTGGCAAGCAGGTTAATATTCTTAGGGTCTGAAGGATCCAAGTGGGTCATGCGTTCATCCTGACCAGTCGGAATTATTTCTTTAAGCTGGTAAAACCGATAACCAATTTCAAGTAATCCAGCCCCTGCAGATAAAGCATATGCCGATGTTACGTCCCAGCCTCTGCCTTTAAAGAATTTCATGTAACCATCATGAATAGTGTATTGAATACTGGTTTTTATTGAGTCATTAAAGTCACCGGCAAGGCTGGCAATATTCTCAAAGCCCAGATCTCTCCTGAATAGTGAAAGAGTATCTCCCGGAACGTTACCAAAAAGGTTAAAGCCGTAGCCCACCATAAGCATGGCCATACCATCCAGTGTTTCATCATTGAGGGTATCCAGCATTGGCCATCGACCAAAGACCTTGTCTAAACGAGCTTCGTTGTGAAGGGTTTTTAGTGAGCTGGCTACCACTGATGAAATGCAGTCCAGCATACGGCTAGTCGGTGTCGTTCTGAGGTACAATTGGAACGTTTCAGTTTTGCTCCTGCTTACTGCATTCTTGGGAATGTCAATGGCACTTGCATCAGCCGCCGATGGCCTGTTGGGGTCTCCTGTAACGGCTCCGCCATGATTTGACAACAAGGAATATACCGTAAAACCTTCAACAAAATCTGCTGAACACTGTGCAAAAAGAGAGTTCCTGTCTTTAAACACCTGAGTTTGAATGAGATTCCTAATTGAATGAATGATATCCACTTCGAGCAGCAGATAATTCCAACGTAACAGTGATGGCCAGAAAGAGTGGGGCTGCCACGTTACAGTGTTCATGGCCAGAATGGGTAATATCTGAGGGACAAATGCACCCACTGCCGCCACTTTAGAAAGATTTTCTTCTTTCTCAAGAACAACTTTTATTTTCTTACCTACCATTTCATTGGTAGTATTCAATGTTAAATAAATGTATCGATCATTGCTTGATTGAGTAATCCTTCCATTTTCCAAGATTGGAGCTTTCTGGTTATGCCAATAAAGTTCATTGGCTACATCATCCCCTCTATTAAAAAAAGCTTGATCATAGTCCGAACGAAATTTTATAGGTATTTTTCCGTAGATTTGTTCTTTTAATGTCTTTGTATCAATTTCAATATGCAGAGGTTCATTGCTGTTGACCGCGATCTCTATAGAATTATTTTTCCCAGGTGAAAGCATCTGGGGATTTAAGGCAACAGCATTGACAGAAAATATTGTACTAATAAAAATTATTGAAATGGTTTTGTATCTTGAAAGTTTCTTTATGACTGAGAATAGCCTTATTAAATGGTAGCGAACGAATGATATCAAATTTGATTGTTCAATGTTTTTTCTCAATTTAAATAGCAACAAGTAAGCCATTATTACCACCTCAGTAGCCTGGCTATCCATTGCCGGAGAAAAACCTGAATTCAACTGTTTTTAAGAAGTTAAATCTATTATTGATAATACTTTGGGTATATTTTAAACGAATTTAAGTTTTTTTTATCATAATTAATTGAGATATATTTTTTTTTTTTATTTCGTTTATATTACTCAAAAAGGTATAAGAAAATCTTATATATTAAATAATTAAAATAGTAGAAATAACTATTTAATTTTTTTGAAATGAGATATGACTAATTTTCAGTAAAAATATCTATTCTGTACCGAATTCTATCAGCCAGAAAATATTCAGCCCAGCTGCCTGATTCTGAATCCATATATTCAATAATTGGTTTTTGAATTGTTTGTGCTGCCCAGAAGGCATATTTCTGTAAAACCGGTGAAATTAAATGGGTAACGGCTCCAAGAACCATTCCTTCATATGCATTATTGAACAGGTTAAACACCGGGTCTGAAGAAAAATATCCAGTAGAAACTTTAAATACACCATAGACTATGGCTGGAATTGTTACACCAAGCATCAGTAGCTGAATATCAGACAGATCCGTTAATCCCATTGACTTATTGATAGAGACGCCTATTGCTTCTGCCCGCTTAGTGAACGAGTGGAGTTGATGCTTTTGATCACGCCCTGTCATACTACTCTGATAGGCATTCAATCTCCATAGTATTTCAATAACGCCTGCCCCAACAGAAAGTGGCATGGAAAATTTCTCATTTAAATTGTGATATTTGAGCTGACCCTTAAAAAAATCTTCATATCCTGATTGAATCGTGTACTGTACTGCTTTAACCAATGACCTATCCAGATCCGTTTGTAATAGCAAATCATCAGTGGCATTAGAAAATCCTATGGACTTCTTTAATGATTTAAAAAAGTCTCCAGCTTCAAATGCAAACGTGTTAAAACTATATCCGACCATTATTTTTGAAAGGCCATTAATTGACTCCTCGCTCATCTTTTTAAGATATTGCCACTCTTCATTAATTTGATTTTCCTGAATATCAAGGAGTGTTGTTGATACTGTGCTTGACATACAATCCATTAGCCGTTTGAACGGCGCACTCATAATATATGTCCGGAATGTTTGTGTTTTTGTCTTTATAGATGCTGAGGTCTCTCCATAATTTGCGACTTCGAAAAGCAGGAAGCTCTCTATGAAATCTGCTGAACATTGGGCCAGTAGAGGTTTGTTCTTTCCAAAAGACTGACTAAGGATAAGTTCACGAGTTGATTTGATGATATCCCCCTCAAGAACCTTATAATTCCATCGCATCAGTGCATCATAGAAAATTACTGGCCTGGGGCCCCATGTGACTTCACCCATAAGGATAATGGGCAACATCTGTGGAAAAAAAGCGGCCATTGCCGAGAGTTTCGAAATATCTTCTTCCTTTCTAATCCTTACTTTTAGTTTTTTTCCAGAGAAGTTTTCATCCATATTCAGTTTTAGATAGATAAAAGGATCGTTATTAAGCAGTTTATTTTTTTCTTGTTCAAGGGTAAATGTCCTATTGTGCCAGAATAGCTGCTGTCCGCCATTTTCAAATGTTACCTTATCATTATCCAAAATAAGTTGTACTGGGATTTTTCCCTGAAGGTCTTGTTCAAGAACTTTTGTGTCTATGGCTATTGTTATTTCCTGGTGTCCTGCAGTATCTATCTCCAAATCAGTCTTCATGTCTGGAGATAGCAGGTAGAGTTCATCTTGATGAAATGCAATAACCAGAGGGGAGTTAACCAGTAAACAAAGATATAAAATTAACGAGGTATGCCGTAACGATAGAAAATATCTGAAGTAATACTTAAAGAGGCTTTTTTCTGGCATGCCTACCATCCTTAATCGGAGGCACTCCGTTGCCATTTCACTTTATGGCTATGTAGCAGACATAGCCTGAAATCGGTTTATTTAAACGATGTTAGCGTTTTATTAGTCTACGAATCAGTCAAAAAGTTTCTCAATATGAGAAATATCACTGTTACTTCCTGTCAATACCACAATATCACCCGTTTGTAGAATCATGCCAAGTTGGGGTTGCAACACCATATTATCCCGTCGAACCTCTACAATTGAGACATCAGTGCCTTTAAAATCAAGAGATTCAATCGTTTTCTGACTTGCCTTGCAGTTCTTACTTAGCGTCACGGCGTGGCGATATGTTTTCTTATCATTTTCCAGCAGGTAATCACTGAGTCCAGGGTAAAATCCATTCAGAATTTCGTACCCCTTGGTTCTTGCTTCATGAACTCGTTGACGGACATGGGCTGGATTCATACCCAACATCAACAGGGCGTGCTTAACAATGACAAGACTTGACTCAAGTACTTCTGGAATAACAACCGTAGCGCCTGCCTTTTTAAGTTCATCAGACTGGCTGTCATCTCGTGTACGAACAAGAACCGGTATCTGAGGCGATTGTTGACGAACAGCTTCCAGTATCTTGAGTGCATTTTCCGGGAGATCTATACAGATGACCACCTGACTGGCTCTTTCTAACCCCACAGCCATCAACAGCTCAAGCTTTCTACAGTCGCCAAAGAAAACCGGATCACCTGCAAGGCCAGCTTCATGCACATGAATCGGGTCATCATCAATAGCTACAAACGCCTTGTTTTCCTGTGTTAAGAAGCGGGCGATTGTCTGACCCACCCGGCCATAGCCACAGATCAAGGTATGATGATGTATATGGGCCGTCTGTTTGCGAACTTCTTCTTCTTTGACGCGATGAATGCTTTGCTCGGATTTATCGAACTTGACCAGCTTAACAATGGCATTACTGTTCCTGATAAGGAGAGGGGCAATGATCATGGATAAAATGGTGACAGCCAGAACGATTGAGGTCAGATTTCCACCGCTCTCACCATATTGTGAAGCCAATGCAATCAGCGCAAAGCAGAATTCCCCCCCCTGTGCCAGTGAGAGGCTGGTTCTGAGGGAAATATTCTTTGTTTCAGAAAACGTTCTTGCCAGGGTGTAAATAACAAGAAACTTGAAAACGATCAGCGCTACTGTTCCCAGCAGAATCTCTTTCCAGAAGTCTGCCAGGACATTCATGTTCAGCATTAAGCCAACTGAAACGAAAAACAACCCCAAAAGTACATCACGAAAAGGCTTGATGTCGGCTTCAACCTGATGCTTGTAATGGCTTTCACCCATCATCATGCCCGCCACAAAGCCCCCGAGAGCCATGGACAGCTCCATGGCATGTGACAGCCAGGCTGCCATCAGGGCAATGACCAGTGCCATTAAGACAAACAGTTCCTCAGACCTTGCCTTGGCTACTTCATGGAAAATAAGGGGAAGGACCCATTTACCGATGGCCAGCATGATCACCACAAAAACAACGCCTTCAGCAAAGGCAAACCCCAGGGAAGAGGCGATAGAGTCACTGCCTCCAATAAGGGCAGGGATCATAATCAGAAAGATAACAGCAGCAATGTCCTGGAAAAGAAGGACTCCAATCGCCAATTGTCCCTGCCTGGAGCGAATTTCATTGCTCTGGGTAAGCTCTTTGGAAACAATCGCTGTGGATGACAAGGCCAGTGCCGAAGCGCAAACCAAAGACGTAAGCAGGGCAAAGTCAAAGGCCATTAAAATCCCGAAAATCCCCGTTCCTGTCAGCAAAACCTGCAATCCCCCAAGGCCAAATACTTCTTTCTTCATGGCCATAATGGTTTTCATAGAAAACTCAAGGCCGAGTGTAAAGAGCAGGAAGACCACGCCAATTTCGGCCAGTAGGGCAATATCAAAGTCCTGCTGTATCAATCCGGAAGTAGTAGGCCCAAGAATGATACCCACAAATAAATAACCAAGACTTTCAGGCAGTTGAAAGCGCTTGAAAAAGGCAATAGTGGCGGCTGACAGAGCCAGAATAAGCATGAGTTGATTGAAAAATGTAAAGTCCATGGGATCGCCAGCTGAATTTATGAGTGCCCAGTGAGAGTATAGGCAAAAACACTATGTTGTAGTTATATCTACATAATATTTACTAACTCTATGGTCATATTATCGCTATGATAGACACCCTTTTTAGGGAATAGTTTATGATTCAACTGACTTTATATACAACTTCCGGATGTCACCTGTGTGAAGAAGCTGAAGAAATGCTCAATTTTTTGCAAAGTCAACAGATTTGTCGCTGGGTGGCTATAGAGATCAGTGAGGATAATCGTCTGGTTGATCTTTATGGTTTACGGATTCCTGTCATAGCGACGGAAGAGGGCAGGGAGCTTGGATGGCCATTTACGCTCGAGGCCCTGAATGACTGGCTGACCCAACCCGTTTCAGGATAGGATAGAAAGATCGTCGGTTGTTAATTGGCAGGGATCGCATGATTAACTACGCTCTGGTTCAAAGACGGGCTCAACGGCAAGAGTCTCGTCAAAGGATGACATCGTCTGAGCTTAATGACAGAAACTCTGGAAAGCACGTGTCTGAAGACAAAAACCGCCTCCTCAAACTGGCAACCTACGCTTCGGTTGCTACTGCAAGCATCCTGATTATCGCTAAGCTTGTTGCCTGGTTCATGACCGGCTCCATGAGCCTGCTCGCTACTTTGCTGGATTCCACAATGGACATTCTGGCTTCCCTGATCACATTATTTGCCGTCAGAATTGCCATTGCGCCAGCGGATGAGGATCATCATTTTGGCCATGGGAAGGCTGAGCAGCTTGCCGTATTGGCTCAGTCTGCCTTTATTGGCGGTTCAGCCATTGTTCTGGTGCTGAACACGCTTGACCGGATAACGGGTGAAGATGTTGTGCTGAGTAATGAAAGTGCTGGCATCATAGTTATGATCTTTTCGATCATCGCCACATTGGTTCTGCTATCAATCCAGCGGTATGTCATCCGGAAAACCAATTCATCGGCTATTAAATCTGATTCGCTTCATTATCAGGTAGACCTCCTGACCAACCTGGCTGTTCTTGCTGCACTGATTGGTGCCAGCTATGGCTATCAGCAGGTAGATAATATTCTGGCGCTGTTTATTGGTGGTTATATGTTGTTCAGTGTCAGGAATCTTGCCTGGGAAGCAATCCAGCAACTGATGGATCAGGCGCTGCCCAAGGAAGATCTTCAGGAAATTGAGAAACGGGCTCTCTCCGTAGACGGTGTTTTGGGTATTCATGACGTAAAAACCCGGGTGTCAGGCTCAATTCCGTTTATCCAGATGCACCTGGACCTTGAACCCAATACGCCGCTGATCCATGCTCACGAACTCGGGGTTCTGGCAAAGCGGGCAGTGCTTGAATACCTGCCCGAAGCGGACGTTATTGTCCATCTTGACCCTGAAGGTCATGATGACGAGCCGTGAGATTAAAGAATTCCAGTGATGTTTCCCTGGTTTGCCGGGCAACCTGTTCCAGGGACTGCCCGGTGTGAGTAGCGATCATCTGGGCAACCTCAAACAGAAAGGCCGGTTCATTTCTCCGGCTTTTTGGCTTTTTTGCCAACGATCTTGGCAGTAGCCATGGTGAGTCGGTTTCCACCATCAATCGATTTGCAGGAATATCCTTCATCAGCGGATGGAGGTGGGTTCCCCGTCGTTCATCACAGATCCATCCGGTAATGCCAATGTGGCAATCCAGATCCAGGTATCGATACAGCGCTTTCTTATCCGCGGTGAAGCAGTGTACGACCAGTTTGTTGATCTGATCCCGGTAGCTTCTGATGATTTCTGCAAAACGCTCTGACGCATCTCTTTCATGACAGAACAGGGGCAGTCCACTCTCAATAGCCAGCTCCACCTGACGCTCAAACACTTTCTCCTGAATCGGCCGGGGAGAAAAGTCACGGTTAAAATCGAGACCTGTTTCTCCAACAGCAACCACCTCTGGTTGACTGAACAAGCTCTTCAGCTCACTAAAGGTCTGGACATTTGCATCTTTAGCCTCGTGAGGGTGGATACCGGCGGTACAAAAGCAAGGGCCAGCGTGGGTTCTTGCCAGACCCAACACCTCCTGAGACTCTGCCAGGGAAGTGCCAGTGAGGATCATGGTGGTAACACCGTGCTCAACCGCGCGACGGACCACCTCATCGCGATCCTTGTCAAAAGCCTTATCACTGAGGTTAACGCCTATATCAACCAGCTGCAGTGTCATTGAGAATCCTGTTATCACCAAAATAATTTGCAGGATATTTTGATTCCCATTGTTCTCATAAACAAGGGATAGCCGTATCCTTGGCGGTAATAATATTCTGGTTATATAAAGTACAGGAGCTGGAGCTGATGGAAGTAAGCGGGCTGACGGTCTATCCGATCAAATCAACCAGGGCAATCCCCCTTGAGCGTGCCCATGTAACCCTGAGAGGTTTTGAACATGATCGTCGCTGGCTCCTGACTGATGAAAATGGAAAGTTCATTACTCAGCGTCAATACCCAGTCCTGGCAACAGTGGTCACCTCTATCGTTGATGGAGGGTTGCAGATCACACGGCCAGAGGCTGAGAGTCTCCGTGTATCAACACCGTCAGCGGGAGCTTATTCTTCAACAGTCACCGTCTGGAAAGATGATTGCCATGCCCTTGATGCCGGTGATGATGCCGCTCAGTGGTTCAGTGATTTTCTGAATATGAAATGCAGACTGTTTTATCAGCCAGAACAGTCAATACGCTCCACCGATGCCCGGTATTCAAAACCAGAAGATCACACCAGTTTTGCCGACGGTTTCCCATTTCTTCTGACGAATGAAGCGTCTTTAGCCGATTTGAATCAACGCCTGACCGATACCGTGTCCATGTCACGCTTCCGACCCAATATCGTTGTCAGTGGTCAACAACCCTATGAAGAAGACACCTGGTCAGTGATCAAGGTCGGAGATATCACCTTTCGGGTAGCCAAACCCTGTTCCCGGTGTGTAATGACCACCGTCAACCCTGAAACCGGAGAGAAAGAGGGGAGGGAGCCACTGTTCACACTGGCTCAATATCGTCGAACAGAGATGGGCGTTATCTTTGGTCAGAATCTTATCCCGGATCAGGAAGGCATGATTCGGGTCGGAGATAAGGTGACCATTTTGGAATAAATGATTTTTCAATGATTCAGGCAATAGCAGAGGCTATTGCCTGTGTTTGATGGTTTACTCAGCCATCTTTCGGTCCTGCCTGCGACCTGCAATGACCAGCAGGCACGGTGTCAGAACCAGGGTCAGCAGGGTGGCAAATGCCAGACCTCCGGCAATGGAGGTCGATAACTGATTCCACCACTGAGCGGTGGGACCACCAATCTCAAGCCGGTGGTTGAACAGATCAATATTGGTGGAGAGCACCATTGGCATCAGGCCCAGAATGGTGGTGATGGTAGTCAACATTACCGGACGCAGACGCTGGGCACCGGTTCGGAGAATGGCTTCTTCGGCTTTCATTCCCTGTTTGCGCAGCAGGTTGTAGGTATCAATCAACACGATATTGTTGTTCACGACGATGCCTGCCAGAGAAATGACCCCGATACCACACATCACAATGCCAAAGGGTTTGCCGGCCACGAGTAGTCCAAGCAACACACCACCGGTAAAAAGGACAACAGCTGACATAATCAGGAACGCCTGGTAGAAACTGTTGAACTGAGTCACCAGGATCATGGCCATCACAAACAGGGCGATTGCGAATGCCTTAATCAGGAACTGACTGCTTTCCTGCTGGTCTTCATTCTGACCTTTAATGGTGAAACTGACTTCCTGAGGTACATCCAATGTATCAAGCTTTGCTTTTAACTCAGGCAGGAGGTCATTCAATAGGGCCCCTTCGGCCAGATTGGCACCGACGCTGACTGTTCGTTTACCGTCGAGGTGCTTGATGCTGTCAACCTTGGGGGCAATCTCACGTGTTGTGAAGTTGTTGATAGGTACCAGGCCCGACTGGGTCATCAATCGAAGTTGATCGATACTCTCAAGGTGACGGTCTGACTCAGGAAAACGAATACGAATATCCACTTCATCACTGCTGTCATCCGGACGATAACTGCCCACCGTTAAACCAGAAGTAACCAGACGGACAAGGCCGCCGGCACTGCTGACATCCGCACCATAACGGGCAGCTCCGGCACGGTCTACATCAATGCGCCATTCATAGCCGGGAGTAGGGCCGTCGTCTTCTAAATTAGTAAAGCCATCAATGCCCGCCAGAACGGTTCTGACTTTGCCAACCGTTTCGTGCAGCACATCAAGGTCATTGGCACTGATCACGAGTTCCAGGGGTTTCCCCTGGGGAGGGCCATCTTTTCTTCGCTCAACAGTGATGTCCAGTCCGGCAAAGTGTGAAAGCTTCTGATTAATCTCTTCTGCGACAAGGGCTGCTTTTCGGCGATATTTCCAGTCCACCATATTCAGACGAATGGTACCCACTTCCTGGTTGTCACCGGTGCGGGCATACAGCGTTTTTAATTCTGGTTGCCGGAGCAGAATTGCTTCTACCTTTCTAAGGATTTCATCTTTTTCATCAATGGACAGGTTGCTGGAATTTACCCGTACCTTAACCATGATGTTATTGGTATCGACATCTGGGAAGAACTCAAAGCCTTTACCAAAGCTAATGAAGGCAAAATAAATGACTGCCACCATAGCCATACCCGAGAACAGAATTTTTAAAGGGTGCTGAATCGCCGCCTTGGACAGTGTGCGGATATATACACCCGCCCAACCGGGAACATTCTGCAAATCTCCTGTTTCCGCTTCGGTGATCGATCGCTTTTCAAGCTCGCTGAGCTTTCTGGGCTTGCCAATAAGAGAGCCGATGGTCGGTATAAAAATCAGTGCCATCACCAGAGATGCGGAGAGGGTCGCAATCAGGGTTAATGGCAGGTAGGTCATCATCTCACCCATAATGCCAGGCCAGAACATCAGCGGGAAAAAGGCGGCTAGAGTCGTTGCTGTCGATGCAATGATTGGCCACGCCATTCGTAATGAGGCTTCCTGATACGCCTGTTTGCGGGCAACGCCTTCACTCATTTTCCGGTCGGCATATTCGGTAACCACAATTGCGCCATCAACCAGCATGCCCACAGCCATCATCAGTGAGATAAGAACCACCATATTGATGGTTAAACCCATCATGGCAATGATCAGAATACCGGTAAGAAAAGAGCCTGGAATGGCAATGGCTGCCAATACGGCGCTGCGAAAGCCCAATGCCCCGACAATAACCGTAACCACCAGAATAATGGCCGCCAGAACACTGTTCTGCAGGTCGTTGACCATATCCACCACATCAACCGACTGATCACCTACGTAGTCAACATTCAAGGTTTTAGGTGAAAGCTTCTGGCCTTCAGCAATAATGGCTTTGGCCAGTCCCACCGTTTCAATGATGTTTTCACCGGGGCGCTTTTTGATTTCCAGGGCGATACTGTTCTTTCCGTTCATTCTGGCGTAACCGCCACCATCCTTAAACGTACTGAGAACGCTGGCAATATCACCGAAGGTAATGACCCGGTCACCGTCGGCTTTGACGGGCTGAGAGAGAATATCTGCCGCTGTTTTATAGACAGCGGGAACCTTGACTGAGAATCGTCCCTTACCATTGTCCAGATTGCCAGCCGCAACCAACTGGTTGTTCTGAGAGACCAGATTAATAACATCGGCTGGAACCAGCCCATAACTTTCCAGCTTGAGTGGATCGATGATAACGTCAACGACTTCCTCCCGGTCGCCTGCGATATCCACCTCCAGAATCTGCTTTCTGGATTCCAGCTCATCTCTGAGCTCACGGGCTATTTTGACCAGCGTACGTTCCGGTAAGTTGCCAGAAAGTACGGCCGTAATCACCGGTTCCATACTGGCAAAAGAGATCTGGTTGATAATAGGCTTATCCGTATCCTGAGGCAGTTTGCTCTTGGCCAGATTCACCTTGTCCTTGACGTCTGCGAGAACCTCATCCGTATCCAGACCAGCAATAAACTCCAGGGTAATGGAAGCATGAGACTGGGATGCGGTTGCTTTGAGCTCCTTAACACCTTCTATGGCCCTGAGTTCATTCTCCAGAGGAAGTACCAGTAACCGTTCCGCATCTTCCGGCGAAATACCTTCGTGTGTTACGGAAATATAAATGACCGGAATCGTGATATCAGGGCTCGATTCCTTGGGAATAGTAAGATAGCTGGCAAGGCCGGTAACCAGAATTAAGGCCAGCAGCATCATAACGGTACGGGTTCGCATCAGCGATGCAGCAATAAGACTTCGCATTGGTCATTACTCCCCGGCAACCAGAGACACATCAGGGTTGATAACATCAACCTGATCACCGGTTCGAACGAAGCCCTGACCCCGGGTGATGACTCTGGCTTGTTCGGGAATTCCCGTGACCCAGAGACGGTTACTTTCAGACTTGACCACATCCACAGGGGTGAATTGGACACGATTGCCGGTAGTTACCCACTTGATGCCGGGTTCTCCATCTTCACTCAACGCGAGCCACGCTGGGCTGATTTCAAGAGCCAGTACTTCTTCCATCAGCAGGTCGGCTTCGACGCTGAGGCCTGCGGGAATTTTCATATCGGGATTAGGGATCGTTAACTCGACAGAAAATGTGCGGGTGGATGCATTCGCCTGTCGATCAATAAAACGAATAGTCGCTTCGCTGGTTGCTCCACCAAGAAATTGGACAACCGCCTTCTGACCAGACTTAAAGTAATTAATGTGATTCTGGGGAACATCGACATGGACCACCAGAGGGTCAAGGTCGAGAATTTCAGCGACCGGCTTGCCTTTATCAATAAAATCACCGACTTCCACGTGGCGCTTATTCAGAATGCCGGAAACGGGTGCCTTAATCAGCGTATTTTCCCATTGAGTCTGGAGCTGCTCTTTTTGCGACAGTGCCTCAGCCAGGGAAGCCTCAAGTTGAGTGATCTGATTATCGGCAATGTGTTTTTTCTTTTGCAGTGAAAGGGCTGACTGGTAATCCTGCTCAGCTTGTCTTACGCGTGCCTCAGCCGATTTCAATTGAGCTTTCAGGCTGCCTTCACGCAGGCGGATCATTTCATCGCCTGCAGCCATCAGCTGACCGCGTTCAGCACTGATAGCAATAACTCGGGCTGCCAGTTCAGCACTGACCGTGACGGTTCGATCAGTTTCCGTTGTACCATAGAGTGTCAGTGTACGTTTTACCGGTACTTGCCCAAAGTGAGAAGCCTGAACGACGGGAATCACCGTATTCTCATGGCTATCCTGGACAGGAGGGGTAACTTTTTCAGTATCGTTGATATTAACGACATCAGCGGTCAACAGGTAGATACCAATGCCAGCCGCAATAACACCAGCGGCTAACCATGAGCCGTTCACATTGACTAACTTTTGCACTCTTGTATTACCCCAGTATCACATTCTTATTCTGAGTTGGCAGTCATTGCCCTGACGTGTGTTCGTTTTTTAGCGTCTACCCGGCGAGTTACTGAAGCATTTATAGAAAAAATACAACGCCGGACGCGTACATATGCCCTTAAGGTCTGCAATTCTCGCAATATCTCATTAGAAATGCGACCAGTTTCTTATAGTTCAACAGGACGATGAAATGGGCAGGATACTCTAAGCTCTTTTGTTGAGAGCTCAGAGGTTCGAATCAATTTAAGGAACTGCCTGTATTAAGGATAGGTTGAGTCAGTGAACTGATTACTGGGCGGAGAACATCTGACATTGAGTACTCATAATAATGATGTGGCACATGGTGATAACCAAAACTTGCAAAAGTTAAAACGGTTTGAATTACATGGGCGAGGGAAGGGATCGTAGCCATTTCGAAAACAGTATGACCTAAGTGCATAACACCAAAGACATCACCCCATACTCCATGGTCATGATCATGGTAATGTTTCTGTCCACCACTAATAAATTCACCAACACCATGTGTATGGTCAATTATTTCCGCAATATGGAAGCCGGCACCAATAAGGCTGGTTAGCCTGTTTACTGCTGTAGAGCCAGCAACTAGATGTGCATGATGATGGTGGGTATGTGTTCCCAAGCCTAAGACTGATCCACTGTGTTTAATAAAGTCCATACCATGTAAAACCAGTCCCACTAAATCACCATAGCCAATGATTGTTTTAAAGATTGGGTCTCTGTATAGCTTCCAGCGGTCAAGTACATAAATTGATTCTGGAATATTTTCCTGATTAAAAATAAGTACCATCGAGTAACTCTCACCAATATCAAGCACCAGAAAATCACTATTGATAGAGTTTTCTAAGCTTTTAGACTCCTTATAAGAAAGCTTGTGTGATTCAGGCTTAAACAGATGAAGTGTCTCAGAATTTTTTGTTTCACCTATGAGGTAGTCTGAAATCTCAGTGATATCCTCCAACTCTTTCTCAGCATGGCTAATCAGAGAAGGATGTAGATGGGCAATAACAGCCCTTGTTATCGAATTGTCTTTATCTCCAAGAGGCAATTCGTCGTAATCGACGCTCAAAGGGATTGTAGTTTCTTTACTATCTTTTTGTACGGATATTGAGCCTAGCTCTGATAACCTACTGAAATCCCTATGAAAATACCCTTTAAACTTCATTCTTCTTAAAGAGTAGGGTAAAGGCATTTGTTGATTGCCCCCCCCCTGATCAAACTCAAATGTTGATTGGCAAGTATCATTCTGATCCGAACAGACAACTTTAACCACACCATTCAATATTTCTTTATTAAGATAGTTTAATGATATCTCTTGAACTTTTACAGTATCATCCAGACCCGCTAGTAAGCTCCCTGGAAGAAAAACAATAAAAATCATAAAAAACAATCTGCTTTTTTGCAAAGCGGTCATATTTATATCCCGATCATTTGTTATTGATTGGGCTTAGAATAGACCGCCTTTTAAATGATGCAAATACGAACGATTCTCAAAAGAAAGGTAAAACTAAATTGTAATAGCTGTTATAAAAATCAATTTATATTTAACCAAGAAATTCAGCGATGACGGGTGCATGATCAGACGGTTTCTCCATTGCCCTGATATCATAATCAATAATCACTGAGCGACACTCTTTCATTAATGAAGCACTTGCTAAAACAGCATCTATCCTCAATCCTCTTTTCGGTTCGCTATCAAAACCGCGACTTCGATAATCAAACCAGCTGAATTGTGTATCGATATTTGGATATAGCTTTCTAAAACAATCAGTTAGCCCCCAGTTGAGGAGGCGGTCAAACCAGTCCCGCTCCTCGGGCAAAAAGCTGCATTTCCCCGTTCTTAACCATCGCTTGGCATTATCAGCACCGATACCGATATCCTGATCGGTATGAGAGATATTAAAATCACCTATAACCAATACATTGGAGGAGGGAAGGCAGTGGTTTTCTAAATACACTTGTAAATCATTGTAAAATTTTTCTTTACCTGAAAACTTGATCTCGTTATCTCGATTTTCTCCCTGTGGGAAGTAGCCATTAATAACCCTCAACTTTTTTCCATTGATCTCATAATCTCCAATAATAACTCGCCGCTGGGCGTCAGGAAGATCGGTTGGAAATCCTTTTTGAATATTTAAAGCGGAAACTTTACTGAGTAAGGCTACGCCATAATGGGTTTTCTGACCATGGAATAGTACCTTGTAACCCTTTTCCTCTATAGCATTAACTGGAAAGTCCTCATCAGATACTTTTATTTCCTGAAGGCCAATAATATCAGGACTGTAATTATCAATGACTTGGACTAGTTGGTGTAGGCGTGATCTCAAGCCGTTAACATTGAAGCTTATTATTTTCATCGTTTCATTTTCACTCTGATAAACTCTTACTCAGTATTGTATTTACTAGTTGTTACTTGTGACAAATACAACACCTATTTAACGTGAGTTCGACGCTCAGAAAGCCATAGGTACACCTTCTGTGAGTACTGAGACATTAATATGTGGTTTTCTGGGCTGCATTGTATAGGCAATAAGCCCTGCCATCAGGTTTACAGCAAAGTTGAAGGGTGAACTGTAGAAGTTCAGACCTGACCTGACAGTTACCGATTTTCAAGAGGGTGTCTGTCAGGTCAAATTCAGGCTATGAACTTTTCCTTCCAGATCTCTTTCCC
>OODV01000088.1 GCA_900299555.1 uncultured Endozoicomonas sp. | reverse complement strand
GTGTGAGCCCTTTGAGTTTGCCACTCCAGGGAGGAGGGATCAGGCGGAACTTCCCATCATCCCGCTCGATCCTTGGTACGCGTGCATGAAGATAACATTCATGTTGAAAGAAGTTCATATGCCGCCATTCTTTCTGAAAGGTATCGTATGCTGGGTACTCCTTGCCAGAAGGATCATCCTCACTGTTATCTTTGAAGGTTGCCCCTCGCTGAAAGTTAAGAAAAATATCCAATCTGGATTGTTCAGTATTGAACTCAATTGACTCAATGTACCAGGGATAACTGATTCCAAGGGCATTCTGAAACAATTCTTCCATGAGTGTCTTCAGGCCTGTGATGTCATGCAGAGTATTGGATTAAGAATACAGCGTTACCCACTCACTTTTCAAAAGAGCCGGTGATTTTATCCCCCATCAGCTCAATCACTTCCGGTGACGGACCTATAAACTGAATACCTCGCTCTTCCAGAGCGCGGGCAAACCCGGCATTTTCCGAAAGAAAGCCATAACAGGGATGAACCGCATCCACTCCCCTTTGTTCACAGATAGTAATGATCTGTTCAATATCAAGATGGGCACCACTGGGACTACCACCGAAAATTTCTACCGCTTCATCAGCCATCTGAACGACGGGAGACTTACGATCTATATGATGATAAATCGCTACAGAAGGGATATTGAGTGACTGAAGTGCTTTGAGGACACGCAGAGCAATCTCTCCACGGTTGGCTATAAGCACTTTTTTGAATAGTGGTTCGGTATCTGGCTTATCAGAATTTCTGGCTGTCATGGCTACTTTCTTATAATTCCTGTCGACAGAGTCATCTTGGAAAACAATAATGAGTAACACTCAATAAAAAAACAACCACTATTTTCACCGTTTCAAACTTGGCTTTCCAAAAGAGAAAAACGTCATATTTTTATAATTATCGACAGCTATTGACGAGAACTCATCTTATACGCTTATAATTGAGCCGAACTCAAAATAATAAAAATATGGAAATAATCGTTGGTGAATAGCATGGAGCAGACAGCTGCTGGTGATCTGCTTTGGACCCCATCCAAAGACAGAGTGGCAAATGCAGGGCTTACCGAGTTTATTCAATGGCTCAATCAGAACTACGGACTGGAGATAGAAAGCTATCAACAGCTCTGGCAATGGTCAGTCAACGATGTTGGCCGATTCTGGCAAGCCATCGGTAGGTGCTATAACGTCTCTTCACTCGACTCTCTAACTGACAAAAGCCAATATCAGTATCCCCTGACTAACCCCTCTATGCCTGGCAGTCGATGGTTTCAGGGCGCCAGACTAAACATGGCTGAATACCTGTTATCCAGGGGAGAGCTGGGGCCACTTACCCGAACCGCTATTTTTGCCGAATCCGAATGCTTTGAACCGAGAGAGATAAACTGGATTGAAATGAGAGACCAGGTCTGCAAGCTGGCGACATCATTAAGAAATATGGGAATCCAACCCGGTGACAGGGTTGTGGCTTATATGCCCATCTCAATCGAATCCATCGTTGCCTTGTTTGCCTGTATCAGTGTTGGCGCCATCTGGTCCAGCTGCTCACCAGACTTTGGGGCCAAAAGTGTTCTCGAACGCTTCAGTCAGATCAACCCAAAACTGTTGATCACCATGACAAGCTATCAGTACAACGGCAAAGCCTTTGACCGCTCTGTAGAAGTTAATCAGATTATTGATGCATTACCGGACCTTGCCCATGTCATTCACCTGTCCTGGCTGGATAAAGGCAACCCGCAACCCCCTTAACCCCATGCCGACATTCAGGTCACTAGCTGGCAATCTGCCCTGAAAAACAAGGCCAGCTATCAGGATTTTGAATTCGAGCAGGTCCCCTTTGAACACCCTCTGTGGATTATGTATACCTCCGGCACCACAGGCATGCCAAAAGGTATCGTACACAGTCAGGGTGGCGTTCTGCTGGAACTGATTAAGTTTGCCTGGCTGCACGACAACCTGACACCGGACTCGGTAAAGTTTTTCTTTACCACCACAGGCTGGGCCATGTTCAACATGTTGATTGGTGGTTTTGCCAGCGGCAGTGCTCTGGTGGTATACGACGGATGCCCAACCTGGCCCTCTTCAGACCGACTCTGGGACATGACTGAGCGGATTGGTATTACCTATTTCGGGATCAGCCCCACCTATGTAAACAATCTCATAAAGCTGGGCTACTCCCCGAAAGACCATTATGACTTGAGCAAGGTCGATACCATCGCCATGGGTGGCTCGCCGGTTTCACCGGAAAACTTTGCCTGGTTCTATCAACACCTCCATAAGGATCTTCATATTGTATCCATGAGTGGCGGTACGGATGTTGCCACCGCTTTTGTTGGCGGCGTTCCGACTGAGCCGGTTTATGCCGGTGAAATTCAAGCCCCCTGCCTGGGCGTCGACGCCTGTGCCTGGAATGAGGACGGTAAACAGATCATTAATGAGTATGGCGAGTTGGTTATTAAACAATCCATGCCGTCCATGCCTCTTTATTTCTGGAATGACACCGATAATGCACGTTACCTGGATAGCTATTTTGCCCCCTGGCCCAATGTATGGCGTCAGGGAGATCAGATTATTTTTAATCAACACAGTGGCAGCTATATTTCCGGTCGCAGCGATTCAACCCTTAACCGCCATGGCATTCGGATTGGCACTTCAGAAATTTATCGAAATGTTGAAAGTATCGAGGGCATTAAAGACAGCCTGATCATTAACCTTGAGCTTGAAAGCGCTCAATCATTCATGCCCATTTTTATTGTTCTTGAAGAGCAACAGCAGCTGGACGATAGATTGATTTCTACCATCAAGCACAACCTCTCTGAAAGCTGCTCTCCACGGCACATACCCGACAAAGTTTATGTCATTGATGCTGTGCCCTACACACTTTCCGGCAAAAAGCAGGAGATACCGGTCAAAAAACTCCTGTCAGGAATGCCGTTAGAAAAGGCGGTGAATCTTGGTGCCTGCGCCAACCCTTCTGCCATGGAATTTTTCATTCAACTGGCCAGTTCAATCCATCAGGAATATGAAGCGGTATAAACAGCCATGAGCAAAAAATGCTGTTCATCTCAAACCATAAAAATGGCGAAAGAGCCTGAAATAGCAGCATTTCATAGCAAATAAAGAGATTTAAAATGCCTGGAATTTATTTTGATCAGTGCGAGGTCGGGCAAGCTATCCGACATAACCTGACCCGGACCGTTACCGAAGCGGATAATGTGCTGTTCTGCGCAATCACCCATAATCCTCAGCCACTCCATCTGGATGAGGAGTACGCCAAAAACACCGAGTTTGGCCAGAGGGTGTTCAACAGTATGTATACCGTGTCTTTTGCCTGTGGAGTCTCTGTGGAAGACACAACGCTGGGTACTTTGGTTGCTAACCTGGGCTTTGGTGAGATGAAATTCCAAAAACCGGTATTTATCAATGACACCCTGAGAGTAGAAACCCTGATTAAGGAAAAGCGCGAAAGCAAGTCCCGCCCCAACGCCGGTATCGTGACTTTTGAGCATGGCGTCTATAACCAGCGGGAAGAGCTGGTCTGCTCCATCATTCGTATTGCACTTCTGCACAAACAGGGTGGTTCTTACAACAAAGGCAGTTCGGGGAAATAAAACAGATGCTGGCACGATCTTATCTATTTATCCCGGGAGACAGCGAGAAAAAACTGGCGAAGTCACAGAGTACAGGGGCTGATGCTTTGATTCTCTGCCTGGAAGACTCTGTAACCGAAGAAAATAAACCCAAGGCCAGGTCAATTGTAACTGACTATCTGAAGGCCCACTGTGAGGCATCAACAGCAACTCTCTGGGTTCGGGTTAACGCCTTGTCAACAGAGCATTTGGTTCAAGACCTGGTTGCAGTGATGGCTGGTAAACCCTATGGCATTTTTCTGCCGAAACCAGCCAGCCCTTCAGACTTTACAACGGTAAGCAACTATCTAACCGCACTGGAAGTCCAGAATGATATTAAGCCCGGCTCTACTCGTCTTATGAGTGTTGCCGAGTCAGCGTCAGGTACTTTGAACCAGCACCGCTTTCCTGAAGCAAGCCCACGCCTGAAAGCCCTCACCTGGGGTGCTGAAGATATGTCAGCTGACCTGGGAGCCATCACCAACCAGGACGGACAGGGTAACTATTTTCTTGTGCATCAGATGAACCGGGCAAACTGTCTGGTCGTTGCTGCGGCAGGCAGAATGCAAGCTGTGGATGGAATCTGCCAGGATTTCAAAAATCCTGACCTGCTGCGGCAACAGTGCCTGCACGCACGCAAGGAAGGTTTTTCCGGAAAGATCGCCATACACCCATCGCAGGTAGCAATCATTAATAAATGTTTCACACCCACACAGGAAGAGATCTGCTATGCCAGGCAGGTGGTTCAGACATTTTCAGAATCCGGTGGTGCCGGCACAGTGAGCCTGGCCGGAAAAATGCTGGACATACCCCACCTGAGACAAGCGCAGAGGATTCTGAATCAGGAAACACTGATGAACCACAGGGACGTAGAGAACACAGGGAAAAGTCTTTCCTGATATTCCTCTGCATCTGCGTGATGAAAACAAATTCTCATTAAAACAATAAAAAAGAGGGACCTTATATGTTTTCGCTGACTCAACTCATCCGTCGTTCTGCACAGATCAATCCCAACGGTGTTGCCACCTCCATGAATGGTCGTGTCAGTACCTGGCAGCAATTGTTATCTCAAGTAGCAAATCTGGCAGGCGGACTTAAACAACTGGGAATCAAAACGGATGACAGAGTTGCGATCCTTGCTCTCAACTCTGACCGGTACTATCAAAGCATGTTTGCCATCCCATGGGCTGGTGCTGTTAATGTCCCTATCAACTGTCGTCTGGCTGATCCGGAAATCCAGTTATGGCTGGAGGACTGCCAGGCAAGTACATTACTGGTTGATAAGGCATTTGCAGACAGGATCCCGGCATTAAAGCCTCAGTTGCCTGCACTCAAACATGTGATTTATATGGATGATGATGAGCCTCCTCATGGCTTCATCAACTTTGACTCCCTTCTTTCCTCCTCACCGGTTACTGATGCTGGCAGAGGCAATGATGATCTGGCGGCCATCTATTACACAGGCGGCACAACCGGACGTTCCAAGGGCGTGATGCTCAGTCATCAAAACCTGGTCAGCAATACACTACAGGCCGGGAATTTTATTAAGGTCAGTGACAATGAGCGCATTCTCCATGTTGCGCCTATGTTCCATATCGCTGATGGCGTCATGATCAATGCCTGTGCCATGGTGGCAGGCAGTAACTATTTTTTATCCTCCTTTGAACCGATTGCTTTTATGAAAGCAGTTCAGGAACACAAAATACAGCGCATGCTGGTTGTTCCCACCATGATCAATATGATCGTTAACCATCCTGAGGTGGAGAGTTATGACCTCTCTTCGTTGACGGACATTGTCTATGGTGCCTCGCCTATCCCGGAAGCCGTTATCGTGAAAGCGATGGAAGTATTGCCCCACACTCGCTTTTATCAGGGCTATGGACAAACAGAAACTTCACCTTTTATTACCGGCCTGGCACCGGAATACCATACAACCACAGGCTCCCTCAGTGGTCGACTGAACTCGGCTGGACGTGCAATACCCGGCGTTGAGGTAGCAATACTTAATGAAAGCCATGAGCCAGTAGCTCTAGGTGAAATTGGCGAAATCTGCCTTAAAGGCCCTAATGTAATGCTTGGGTATCTTGGCCTGCCTGAGATAACCGAAAAAGCACCGAACAATGGCTGGCTACATACAGGCGACAGTAGTCGTCTGGACAAAAAAGGGTTTGTTTATATTGTTGACCGGGTTAAAGACATGATTGTTTCTGGTGGAGAGAATGTTTACTCCATCGAAGTGGAAAATGCGATCCATAAGCATCCGTCAGTCGCCCAATGTGCAGTTATCGGTATTCCCAATGAGAAATGGGGGGAACAGGTGCATGCCATTATTGTACCCACATCCGGAGCAACCGCTGATGAAGCAGTAATTATCGAGCACTGCCGCGCTCTGATTGCTGATTACAAATGCCCTAAAAGCATCTCAATCCATGATGGCCCACTGCCCCTGTCTGGTGCAGGAAAAATACTAAAAAATGAGCTGAGAGAGCCATACTGGGATACGAAAGCATGCAGCATTAATTAAAACAAGGCTGGAAGTCATCAATATGTACATGCCAAGAAAGGTTTTCAACGAGGATCATGAACAGTTCCGCACTGCTTTCCGTAGCTTTGTGGAAAAAGAGATTATTCCCTATCAGAAACAGTGGGAGAGCGACGGCATTATTGACAGAGAACTCTGGCTGAAAGCCGGTGAGAATGGTTTTCTAGTGCCTATGGCGGAAGAAAAATACGGTGGTCTTGGTATTACCGACCATCGTTTTGATGTCGTGATGTGTGAAGAGCTTGCCCGTGTCAACGAGAGAGGTTTTATGCTCGGCCTGCATAATATGGTGGTTGCTCCTTACCTGCTCAGTTATGGCAATGATGAGCAGAAGCAACGCCTACTCAGCCGCTGCATCTCCGGTGATGCCATACTTGCTGTTGGTATGACGGAGCCCGGTGCGGGCAGTGATCTCGCAGGCATGAGAACTCATGCCCTGGAAAAAGACGACCACTGTCTTCTAAATGACTCCAAAATCTTTATTTCCAATGGCATTCTTTCAGACATTATTGTCGTCGCAGCAAAAACCAACCCGGATAACCCTCATGCAATGGGACTCTTCCTGGTAGAGCGTGGAATGGATGGTTTTTCCAGGGGAGAGCCATTGAAAAAAATGGGAATGAAATCCCAGGATACGGCAGAACTGTTCTTCGATAATGTCAAAATACCTAAAGCCAATGTCTTGGGCGACCCAGGCAAAGGTTTTGAATATATGATGGAAAAGTTACCGGTAGAACGTCTGAACCTCTGCATTGATGCGGTAACCAGTGCCCGAACGGCATTAGATCTGACCAAAGAGTACATTAAAGAGCGCAAGGCCTTTGGCCAGTCCATCAGTAAATTCCAGAACAGCCGTTTTAAAATGGCAGAAATGAAAACCGAGATTGATCTTGGCTTTGCCTATCTTGATCGTATGATTGAACAGGTCAACGAAAACTCATTGAGTGCTGCTGATGCCTGTGGTGGCAAGTACTGGACTTCGGAAATGCTGTGTCGTGTTGTTGATGAGTGTTTGCAGCTCCATGGCGGTTATGGCTTTATGGATGAATACCTGATATCCAAAATGTATCGGGATGTCCGTATCAGCCGAATTTATGCCGGAACCAATGAGATTTTGAAAACCGTGATCGCCAAGGCAATGGATCTTTAGCCTTTCCTCCCTCAGATTGCCTGAACAATTTGCAGGGGATATTCAGTTTTTTTATTAGTCTCTCACAAGGTTAAAACCACCGGCGTTAGCCGGTAGTTGTTGAGTTTCAAGTCTGGTTTTCATAGGGTGATATTTTTTGTTATTCGTTATTTTAATGCCGTGAGTTTATGTTTTTTATTGCTTTTTGGATTTATTGTCAAAAAAACAGCGCAATTAACACTATGAATTTTATTGAGTTTTATTATTAGCTTTTGCTTCTTTTGTTATAATTGCTTTCATTAATATATTAAATTAAGAAATTAATCCCGAACCTTTGTTGTTGCTTAATGGATGTTTTTTTAAAAGGAATTTGTCATGCCAGGACCGATACAGGATAAATCTGTTAATTCAACAATAGTAGGTGAACATGCCAGCCCAGTTTCTGAAAGTAAAAGTGGAGGTACAGCTACTCGAACAGTAGATTCTGTTCCTGGTTCTGAGGTGACCCGAGAGGTATCGAAAGCAGAAAGCCGTAAAGAAACAAAGGGTGATGTACTTGAAAGTGTCCAGCCTGCAGAAGGCAAGAGAGTCATTGGTGCAAATAATAATGGTTCAGCTGAAGCGCAATTAAACGCAATTTTGTCAGACGATGAATTGGCTAAATGTTATAAATCACAGGCTAAAGATACTTATTTTTATGCTTCTGAGCATGCATTTACAAAATTACAATCGATGATGGAAAACGTCGACTCGGACGATCCAGAAAAAATGGCGAAAAAATTCAAACAGGCTTTGAAAGAAGTAATGAAGGATTTGAAACGCTTTGAAAGAGATACCTCTGACTTAAAAGTTACTGTTACTACGCAAAATAGTGGTCCGGTTCAACTCATTCCATTTAAACTGAAAGAGATAGATCCCGATTTACTGAAAGAGTTACTGAATAAAGCATTAGCGCTAACAAAAAATGCTATGGTACAGAGAGCGAGTGATCCAGAGAGCATACCAAAAGAAACCTATGAAAGAAAAATTTTCAGTTGTTTGAATAAGATCCCCCCCCTTTTACAGCAAGTGGACAAGAAAGCTAAGACTACATTCGAATCCAGTTTTAAACTGCTGCAGTTTCCAAGAGTAGAAATACATTTTGATGCCAGTACTTTCAGGCCGGTAGAAAAGCCTCAGGCTCAAAGCAGCGCCCCGACCAGTATCCCATCAGGTCAATTGGATTTTGAGAATACAGGGGATTTTTATAACGAGAAAGTGCCTGAAGAACAAGCCGAAGAGAATCCTGAGAATCTCACCCCTGAAGAACTGTATCGACAGAAAATACTTAAAGATATTCAATTAGCATACCGGGAACAAATTAAGCGCAATGGAACTGAAGCAGACGCGGATCAGGTTATTGCTAAACAGGCATCAGTCAATGAGGAAGTGAAGCGGGCTCTTTCAGATGTTCCTTTTAGTAGCTTTGGTGGATCAAGTTCGCAAAACACACAAGCACCTGTACAGACAAATAAACCAAATGTCAGTGAGGTGACAGTAGAGGAGAGTCAGCCACAGGTCACTGAGAAGCCCATGCAGGCAGATCAGCCACCGGTAAGTGTAGTGCCTCCTCCCCCGAAACTGGGTCCAGATGAAATTCTTCTATTTGAAGGTCCTGAGAATAAAGAAACTTCTCTTGATGCGATGGGTGAAAAACAGAGGCTTCTCTTTAGTGATAGAAAGCTGTGGGTTTATCTGGAGCCTGAAGAGGTGAGGTATATCGCATTACATGCGGATGGTTTGAAGGAACTCATTCCCGGTGATGTATTTACGCAAACACCCAAAGTTGAGAAAAAGAGTGGTGTACCTAATGCACGCCTTAACTCTCTGCCTACACTGGGTGATATAGCAAAAAGATTCTGGGCTGCCCCTAGAAAAGATACTTATCAGGTGCAACCAAAGGAGGAGCCCCCAGAGGATAGCAAGCTTGACATTCGACCTTTACTTGTCAGCGATAAGCCCCAGAACTCACCCTCTGGCACCGACATTCTAGTTATGTCCAGCGACCAGCAACTCTATTTCAGAAAGAATAAATTGTGGCGGTATATGGAGCCAAAGCAAGTTGTGAAACTATACAGCAGCCATAGCGGCCTGGTGACGCCAGACGGTTATAACGAAGTAAAAGACGTGGCAGGTATAAGCCTTACTGATGCGTCAAAGAGCGATATTGTTTTACCAACACTTGAAGAGTTATTAGCAAGGCATAAGGAAGCTCAGGAACCAATATCCCAAATCAGTCTTTTTAGGGGCTCAAATAGTGAGCAGCCACTGAATATGATGACTAAGCAGCAGATGGACTTTTTTGACGAGAAAAAACTATGGCAGTATTTGGAGAGTTCTGAGATTAGCATGATAGATAATGTGCCCGACGTAGGGAGTCATTTCAAACACTTGATTCCTCCTAACGTTTTTGAAGAAGCTCACAATGCTAAAGCTGGTAGTCCCAAGGGTATTAGAAAAATGCGAACGCCAACAATTGGTGACTTGGCTGATAGGTATGCTCAGGTACAATCAAGGTCGGAAGAGCCAAAAGGGGGCGATCAAACTGTTATAAAAGGCGACCAGACACCTTCACTTCCATCGGGCTTTGAGGGTTTCGATCAGTGGGCCGATGATCAGGAAAAAAAATGAGATCATGATTGATGAAATAGGTTTCTCGTTTGTATCTTACGTGCAAGTGACGATGCAGATTCAGGCAGGTCTCTTAAGCCTGTCTGAGTTTTTTATTTCAAACATTTTCTATATATAACGCGATGTGTGAGTTTCAGGCTGAAATGAGCCCCTCAAATGCCAGAGGTTGGTACCCTGCCTGTCAAATTGGGATCGATCTGGCAGGGTTGGGAAAAAATGCAGCCAGTCCCGTCGGAAATATTTCCATATAGCCTTATCTTCATGAATGCCAAGTCATTCAGCGACGATTTCCATCGTGAGTACTTCACTGCCAGAGAGTTTGGGCGGTGTGCCTCGTTTACGAATAGGTTCGCTGACGATTGAGGAATATAAATCGTCGATCAGGCAATAGACACTGATGATAATCTCTTCAAGGGGCATGGAGTCACTGGCCTTTTCTGGCAAAGAAATACTGGACAGCGCTCATGCTCCTCATAGAGTTTTATCAATAAAACTCACACATCGCGTAATCAGTATAATAGAGTTAGAAGGGTACTCCCTTCATTTTAATAGAAGGGACCCCGTTTAGTTAAACTGAATAGAATATAGTGTCTAAGATTGCATGATACCTATTGAAGTTTGTGTTCATAGTAAAGATGACTTGTATGTTTTCAGCTCGGTTTCCAAAGCATGGGAGGGAGGCGCTGATAGAATCGAGCTATGCTCCCATATGGAACAGGATGGTTTAACGCCTTCCGTCAGACATATAGAGCTGGCGAGGGATGCATTTAAAGATCGCTCGGGGCTGTTGGTTATGGTTCGCCCTATAGGCGGTGACTTCTTTTATACCTCGGATGAAATTGCCTTAATGGAACAGCAGATTAAAGATGCTGCAAAGGCGGGGGCGGATGGCGTTGTCATTGGTGTTTTGGATGAGAAAACATCGGCTGTTCACCAGATGTATAGTGAGCGGTTGATAGGAAAGGCCCGGGAGTATGATCTGACAGTTACATTCCACAGGGCTTTTGATGCAACGTCAGATTGGCAATACGCACTTGAAACACTTATTGATCTTGGCGTTGATCGGGTATTAACCAGCGGTATTGCCTGGGGGAGTAATGGAACAGCGCAAGATGGAATTAAACAGTTGGTAAATATCGGGGCATTTGTCTCGGATGGGCTTGAAGTTGTGGTGGGGGGAGGCGTGTCCCTAGATAATGCGGCGGAGATTATTGAGGGGCTGAAGACTGAGTTAACACGTTTTTCCCTGCATACATTCAGTGCGGTGCTTGAAAACGGTAACGTCAGTTCTGCAAGAGTGCAGCAACTGAAGTCTTTGGTAGATCCAAACTAACGTACTGCTCTGTTCATGATCACTAACCTTCGTTATCTTAGGAGAAAAGGCATACGAGTACTGATGCTCTGAGCAGGAGCTACTTTGAGTCTCGGAGCTGGCCGATTCTTTATGACAGGGAATGTCAAAGGACAATACAGGGATGTCTGTGATGAAACGGTTGCCGATCATCTTTTTGATGATGTTTTTTCTTATTCCAGTGGGAAACTCTGCAGATCATACCTCTGAAGGTCATGCCCTATCTTCAGATGAAGAGGACCAGCGTGGAGAAGCTCCATGTGTTAATGGAGAGTGCTCAGGCAGTACGGGTGATTCAGTTGCAGTAGACGATCAAGGTTGGTGGCTGACTGGAACATTAATTGGACAGCAAGGTTTCAGAGAGTGGGTTGATGGGATTCTCTGGAGTTCAGGAGAGCTGGAGGTGCATACAAGTTCAAAGGAACAGCTTTCCAGCTACCCATCTTTTCATTATTCACTCTCGGTCGAAGAGCAAAATAGTGAACTCTGGCAGGGGGTGAAAGATATTCAAGACTCTCGGAGTCTTGTTTTTCCTTCAGAAGTAAAGCTTTTTGGGGTAGCCCTTTCAGTACTGAAAGTAACTTCATTCTTACTGGTATTTCCGATAGCAATGAAAGCTTTTTTGATTCTCGATCTTTTGAGGAGTTCCCAAAAGGGGTTGAAGCTGGATGGGATTATCGCAGTACCTGGCTTTTCCGTGAGAAAGTTTCCAGAGGGCTGGTCACTCGGGTTCAGCGTATAAACAGAAGGTTGTTAAGTAATCAGTGCATTATTGATATTCATTTAGGTGGCTCCCGTAATATTGCGCATTACCAGAATGACTGGATACCTGAACAGAAGACTGGTAGAGAAACAGATATTGAAGAGACTTGGAACTACTTGATTTCACTCAAGGAGTATAGCTCTGTTCCGGATGTGGGGCAGTTTACAACGTATCAGGAAAGTCTCTGCCGCTACGCAGAAGATGCTGCAGTCTCGAATCAGGAAGTGAATATTCTCTATTCGGATTTTTGGGATTCAAGAGAAAGCCTGGTCGAGGCAGAACTCTATAAAATATGGGTTGAGACTTCAGAGTAAGCGAAAATCAGTTACCTTATTCAATTAATTAGGACTTGCGCATTGACAGGGCTTTGTAAAATTTGACAGCCCTTAAAAATTGTTGTTTTTTTTCAGGGATGAAAGTGAGAAGCACCACTCAACCCACTACCGCTTGTTCCACCCTTCCACAGTACATGGGTTTCCTGATCAGCGAACCCAAATCATCAACATGCACAAGGTTGGCAGAAGTGACAGGTATCTCTCACCACAGCGCAAACCGGTTCCTGCATCGTAAAAATTATCAACCGAAAGATATGTACGACGAAGCTCTGGAAGTCTTGAACCCAACCGGTGGCACTTTGAGTGTTGATAACAGTATTCTCGATACACCTTACAGCTACTCTGTGGCTCTTGTGGGGTATTTCTGGTCAGGTAAGCATCACAGCCCCGTTAAAGACATTAACCTCATCACCCTTTATTACATCGACATATCAGGGTTACACATGCCGGTGAACTACAGGATATATGACAAATCGGAAGGTAAGACAAAAAACGACTACTTCCAGGAAATGTTGATTGACGTGCTGGCCTGGGGACTGAAACCAGCATTTGTAACCGGTGACTCCTGGTACAGCTGCACGAAAAACTTGGGGACGATAAAAACCATCAGTCAGGGTTTATGTTTGCCGTTGAGACAAACAGGACGCTCAGATGCGGAGGCTTCAAAAAATGCCTGAAGTAGTGAATGGGTTCTTCAGGTCGCATGATACCAGCTACGATTACAGGCGGTGTAACGTATAATGATTATAAATCAGTAAGTAATAAGCCCAATTCTGCTTCTGGTTTTCTATCAAACAATCAGTACACACAATAACAATAAGGAAGTTCAAGATGACCAGCCTTAAAGGAAAAACCACCATTATCACTGGTGCAAGCCGTGGTATTGGTAGAGAAATCGCCATTCGCTGTGCAATGGATGGTGCCAATGTTGTTGTAGCTGCGAAAACGGTCAAGCCCCACCCAAAGCTTCCTGGTACTATCCACTCAGTTGCAGATGAAATCATTTCGGCAGGTGGAAAGGCACTACCTATTCAGGTAGATGTAAGAGACGAGAAATCTGTCGAAAAAATGATTGAAATGACCATCTCGAATTTTGGTGGGGTTGATGGGTTAATTAATAACGCAGGAGCAATCCGACTGACACCTGCAGAAAATACACCAATCGAACGATTTGATTTGATGCATCAAATCAATACCCGAGCAGTGTTCTTATGTAGCCAGCTTGCCCTGCCTTATCTGGAAGAATCTGACACAGCCCATATTCTTAACCTTTCTCCGCCTATCAACCTGAGTCCGAAATGGTTTCGGAACTACACTCCATACACCATCACAAAATACGGTATGTCGATGCTAACCTTGGGTCTTGCTGAAGAGTTTCGTTCAAAAAATATCGCTGTTAACTCTCTTTGGCCAAAAACCAGTATTGCAACGGCTGCCGTTGAATTCGAGGCCGGTGGAAAGGAATTATTCAACGTTTCAAGAAAACCAGCCATCATGGCCGATGCAGCTTATTCCATTTTAACAAGTGGCACTGAATTCACTGGCAACCACTGCATTGACGAGGATATTTTGCGGAAAGAAGGTGTGACAGATTTTGATCACTATGCTGTTGTCCCTGGTACCACGGACTTTTTCATGGATCTGTATATTGACCAATAAAAACGCCGATCAATGAGGCTCAAATTCAAAATGACGTAAAGCTGTCACCAGGCAGCCAACAGCTTTCTGATAAATAATCGAGTGATTTTTTTTATTCAGAGAAGCTATAGCAATACTTTTGGAACAGAATAAAGAGAGGCTGAGTCTGGAACTTATACCAATTAAATTTTTCAGACCTGTTAGAGTATGGCTAGCTGAACATAACGGCTATACCCTAAAGGACATAAAGGTGAAGTGACGAGGCATAGCCTTTATGCCTTATGGGTATTAGTAATGACGAGAAGACTCAACGTAGACTTTCTGTTTAGTTCGACAGCGCAATCGAGTAAAACTGACAGTCCGTTGCAATAGCAGTCATGGGAATATCCCAATGCTCTACTGGAATCAAGTCCACTTTCTGACACTCATGAGCAATACCAATAAGCCTTGGTTTTTCTGTAGTTCGGGTGAAGGCAAACGTTCTGTCATAAAAGCCTCCCCCCATACCCAGCCTCCTGCCGGCTTTATCAAAACCGGTTAAAGGCACAAATACGATGTCGAGCTTTTCAGGCGAAATCTGTCTTGCACCATGCAGAGATGGCTCAGGAATACCAAACCGGTTCAAAGCCAAGTGGGTATCTGGAAGATACTCAATGAACATGAGATCTTTACTACAGCCTTGACCAACAACCGGTAAGTAACACTGCTTGCCAGATGCCCAAAGATAATCCCGGAGAACATCGGGGTTTATCTCACCATCATTGGCGATATAAACCGCAATGTGCTGACCATCAAGCAACTCAGGGCGACTGCTGAGGGTTTTATAAAGACCTTCACCTGCGCTGACCTGCTGGTCAGCACTCAACGCCCGACGGCGCTCACGAAGAGCAGCTCTTAAATCAGAACGGGATGTCATCATCAAAATCGTCAAAGCCACCAGCGGGCTGAGGTGCCGCTTGTTGCTGCGGCTGTGCAGTTTGCTGCTGAGGAGCACTACCATACTGCTGAGGCTGCGACTGTGGAGCATATGATTGCTGCTGTTGCTGCTGCGCAGGCTGTTGCTGGTAACCTCCACTCATTGGGGCTCCCATACCTCCGTCCTGACGGCCATCCAGCATTTGCAGCTGCCCACTGAAACCATCGACAACAATTTCAGTTGTGTATCTGTCCTGCCCGTCCTGCCCTTGCCACTTACGCGTCTGGAGCTTCCCTTCGATATATACCTTTGAGCCTTTACGAAGGTACTGTTGTACAATTTCCGCTAACTTGCCGAAAACAACAACACGATGCCACTCTGTTTTTTCCTGCTGCTGCCCAGTATTACGGTCCTTCCAGGACTCACTGGTAGCCAGGCTCAGGTTTGCAACGGCACTGCCATTAGGGGTAAAACGTACGTCTGGATCGTTACCCAGATTGCCTATCAGTATTACCTTATTAACGCCTCGAGCCATTTAGCTTCTCCGCCGATTTCATTCAAATTCAAGTAGCCTTCAAGAACCTTACATTCAGTGAAGACGCCATGGAATGACATCTTCTCTTAACGCAGTCATTCCATATCAATAACACTTTATTAGAACCGCAGCTCTATACTTGGTTCCTTGCTTTTTATTCTCTGTAAGCATATAGACTTACTTTGTGGACCAGCATATCAACTGATTCTAATGAACCTTATTCCCGAAAAATAGACCTGAGGCCCATAGGGCTTTGTCAACCGAGCCTAGCACTGGCCAAACTGCTTCAGTCCAGACCAATCCAATGTCTGCTTATCAACTTTCAGGTAAGCTGTTTTCTCTGCTGAAAGTACAGTAACTTCCTGAACACCAACAATACCGGAAAGTCGCTCACCTATTGAGCTTATGTCTCCAAGATCAGGGTTCAAAGCCATTACCATAGTACTCACATAAGGAGGTTGTTTCATAGTAACAGACAACCAGCACCACAGGGCAGTGGGAATTGTACAAAGAGCGACTGCTCCAATAACACCACCATACTCCATGGCTACGCCCCCAAGACTTCCCCCCAGGGCAGCGCCCATAAATTGGCTGGTCGAATAAACCCCCATGACAGTGCCACGAGTCCCAGCAGGAGCAAGCTTACTTACCAGCGAAGGTAGAGTTGCTTCCAGAAAATTAAAACCAAAAAAGAAAACAAACAATCCTGCCAGCAACATCGCTGAGCTGAGAACCCCTTGATAGAACAGGGCAAAAGCAATAAACAGCATGACAATACTAAAACAGTAGCACTGTTTCAGGAGGCGCTGGCGCTCACTGAATATGATGAGAGGTATCATCATGATAAATGAGAGTCCTATTACAACCAGATAAATACCACCATGTGCAGACCGATCAAAGTCTTTACTCAGAAGCTCTGGTATGAAAACAAACAAAGCCATCAGAACAAAGTGAAGCGAAAAAATACCCATGATATGTCTCAGCAACTCCATGTTGGCAAAGACCTGTCGAACACCCGATCGATCAACAGAGCAGTTTAGGTCCCTCCGCTTAACTACAGGGGTTGGCACAAGGAAAATAATGACCAGCATTGCAGCCACAGCCATCAGAGCATTAGAGATAAACAACCCGAACAACCCCCACGTATGACTGACCATCGGCCCCAATACCATAGCAACGGCAAAAGCAACACCAATACCCATACCTATCATTGCCATGGCTTTAGTTCGATGCTGATCGCGGGTCAAATCAGCCATTAAGGCGGTCACTGCTCCGGCAATAGCTCCACAACCCTGTAAAATACGCCCGGCAATGACCCCCCCAATAGTTGTAGCCTCAGCAGCCAGCAGGCTTCCCAACAAGAAAATAAAAAGCCCAAGTAGAATAACCGGCTTCCTTCCCCAGCGATCTGAAAGCCAGCCGAAAGGAATTTGTAACAACGCCTGACTGAATCCATAGGCGCCAATGGCCACACCAATCAGGCTGGGCGAAGCTCCTTGAAGATCCTCAGCAAAGAGTGCCAGAACTGGCAATACCATGAAAAGCCCAAGCATTCGAAAGACAAAGACCATGGTAAGGGATACAGCTGCTTTCAATTCAACAAATGACATGGGGTAATAGCAAAGTCCTGAATTATTTTGGTAGTTATTACTGATAAATAGTGCCGCTGCAAGTCTATCAGGATTTGGATCCCGGATGCTATGCAGGGAGAAATTCACAGATTATAGCGACTATCTGCGGCAAAATGTCACTGCCTGATCGGTGATATTTTGCCTATAAATAGCTCGGTAACCTTAAGTCCATAGCCTTGAGCAGGCTGACTGACTTGTAACCCTATTAAGAAATGATCAGCTAATTGACTGCTATCCTCAGAGGTTTCCTGACTGGTGAGTTCAGGTATTTATCTAATGATAGCGGCCTTAGCCTGAAGAGCGCTTCAGAGACGTGGAACGCTATCCTCAAATGGGTAGATCAATTCATGAAATACATTTCCAGAAAAATAGTTTGTACTATTCTCATCATTTTACTGCAGCTCTTTCTTGCAGCTACCGCATTTTCTGATTCTTCTTCGAAACCTGAGTCCCCTATCTCAGCTCGATTCACAAAGCTAAATAATGATGGTTCAGAAACCCATTGCATCGTAACCGGTAATGAAACACAAGAAGAACGACAAAACATGCAGGAAAAAGGCTGTACTCTGGAAACTCTACGAAAGGACAGTGATATTGAAGTCGAGGTTACATTACAAACCAACAGTGGTTTTAAATCTATCCTACTGACTTCCAAATACTATTTAATGTGGCTAAACAGTGGCCTTCATGCGGTTAATATTATTCGTAACTTACCATTTGCTGTAACAAGCCTTGTTGATCTTCGCCCTATTGACTCACTTGGATACCTAGCTTACTCAGCATTATATAATGTTGGCCTTTCCCGTATTGCAAAGCAAACACTCTACCCATTTCTTGGAGAACACTTTTCTTCTTACTTTTATCCTGATGGGCAGGATAAAAATGGTGAAGCAGAGACCGAAAACAGCAATGAGGAAATTGAAAAAATAGGTATTGGAAGCCATATCCTGATCATTGGATCAGATCTAATCATGTGGTGGTTAGATGTTCCTATTGCTGGCTTTAATATTAACCGACTGATGCTCGGTCTGGACTTATTACACTTTGCTCTTGATATAGCCATCTAAACAGCATCAGGCATTCACATATGAATGCCTTACTGAAAAGATACCTGGGCAAATTTGTTTATTAATAAAGTGCTTCCAAAAAAACCAAGCCTTGAAAAGGCAGACATTAAACACATGAGCATTACTTCATTACAACACCCATTAATAACGGCTATCCAAAACCGGCCAACAAACCCCACAGGTATTGATCCAGAGGTATAGATCCATTTATGTCAAAAAAAATACTCGCCCCTTTCATTGATAAAATAAACAATAAGAAACTTCGAAGTTTTTTGTATTTTCAGACTCTATGTATTCTTCCACTATTATTGACGCTTTCGTTCTCAGGGGTATCCAGCACGTTAAAAGAAGAAAATACAATTTCTCCAATCTCAGCAAGCTATACAACGATCAATGAACATGGAAAAGTAACACTCTGCACAATTTCAAGTAACGACAGCATTGAAACGCTGAATGAGCTGAAAAATACCGACTGCAAACTCCCTGTCTCAAATGAAAATAATGATCAGTCAGTCATTTTGATCACTCATAGCCCTTACCATGAGACAAAGCAAATCTTAATAACCACCCGAAACCTGCTGACCTGGGCCTATATGGCAGTTCACCTATACAAAGTATGGGACTCCGGAAGCAGAATATTATGGCCTCCTGTTTGCCCTTGTTCAGGACAACCCAAAATAGTGACAAACACACAAAAGTTTTTCTTCACGTATTATATTACCAGCCTGATGCACCATGGATGGAGCTACTTGAGCCCTTACCTTTTGCCTGAACAAAAAGCGCACAAAGACATAGATAGCACGAATGACAATGCTAATCGTCCGTTAAACGATAGGGCAGAAGGCTGGACTGAAACCCTGAAAAGCATCATTTCAACATTCACTGAACACCCCTATGCCAGCCATATTCTGTCACTTGCCCTCGACTCAGCCGCATTTAAATGGGACTGTCGATGCGCTGGCTATTTTACTGATGCCAAAGGTGGCCTTTATTTTAATGGCCACCTTTGGATGCTTTTGCTAAATGTCGCGATTTTTACTACAGACTTGGCGATTGACTATTTATAATACTCCGTTCGCTTCCAATCTGGCACGGAGAAAAGGCTGTGGAAAAGATTACCGTACAGGGCGCCCGTACACACAATCTAAAGAACATCAACCTGGAGATGCCCCGTGACAGCCTGATTGTAATCACCGGCCTATCCGGCTCTGGCAAGTCATCACTGGCCTTTGATACGCTCTATGCAGAAGGTCAACGGCGGTATGTAGAATCTCTGTCAGCCTACGCCCGCCAGTTTCTTTCCATGATGGAAAAGCCGGATGTGGATCATATTGAAGGGCTTTCTCCAGCCATATCCATAGAACAGAAATCCACCAGCCATAATCCGCGTTCTACTGTCGGCACCATCACAGAAATCTATGACTATCTTCGTCTGCTCTTCGCCCGTGCTGGTATTCCACGCTGTCCAACCCACCACCTGCCCCTGGAAGCTCAAACAGTCAGCCAGATGGTTGATCAGGTACTGGCTCTGCCAGAAGGCACAAAACTGATGCTACTGGCTCCAGTTGTCAGGGATAGAAAAGGTGAACACCTGCATGTGTTCAATGAGCTGAGAAGCAATGGATTTATCCGGGCCAGAATCAATGGAATCGTCACAGATCTCGATACACCACCAAAACTGGATAAAAAGAAAAAACACACAATTGAAGTGGTTGTTGATCGATTCAAAGTGCGTGACGACCTGCAATTGCGTCTCTCAGAATCGTTTGAAACAGCCCTGGAGTTAACAGACGGTCTGGCCACCATCAGCTACATGGAGAATGACTCTAAAGAAGAGAAAGAAAATGACATTGTTTTCTCTTCCAAATTTGCCTGTCCGGAGTGCGGCTATAGCATCAACGAACTGGAGCCCAGACTGTTTTCTTTTAACAATCCTGCAGGTGCCTGCCCTACTTGTGATGGTCTGGGGGTTAAACAGTTCTTTGATCAGGACCGTATAGTCCAACACCCTGAACTTACCCTTGCTGAAGGTGCCATACGAGGCTGGGATCGCCGCAGCGTATACTACTTTCATCTACTGAAATCTCTGGCCGCACACTATGGCTTCAGTATTGATACCCCCTTTGATGATTTAAGCCCTGAACAGCAGCACATCATTCTTCATGGCTCCGATGACGAAGAAGTCAATTTTAGCTACGTGAATGACCGGGGTGATGTCTACAAGAAGCGGCACATATTTGAAGGCATCATCCCTAACTTTGAACGTCGCTTCAGGGATACAGAGTCTCAATCCGTCCGGGAAGAACTATCCAAGTATTTGAGCACACAACCATGCCCCTCCTGTAAGGGCGCCCGCCTCCGCAAAGAAGCCCGGAATGTATTCCTGCTGGATGAAAGCCTGCCGGATCTGGTTAAATTACCCGTTGAAAAAGCACTAGCCTATTTCCAGGACCTGAGCTTGCCTGGTCGTCGCGGGGAGATTGCTAAAAAGGTTCTGAAGGAAATTTGCGACCGTCTTAGCTTCCTGGTGAATGTCGGCCTGAACTACCTGACACTGGACCGCAGTGCAGACACGCTTTCCGGTGGCGAAGCTCAGAGAATACGACTGGCCAGTCAGATTGGCGCGGGCCTGGTTGGTGTCATGTATATTCTGGATGAACCCAGTATTGGGCTGCATCAGCGAGATAATGAGCGCCTGCTCAATACTCTGACTCGCCTGAGAGACCTTGGTAATACCGTTATTGTGGTTGAGCATGATGAAGATGCTATTCGCTCTGCAGACCACGTGATTGATATTGGCCCCGGTGCAGGTATTCACGGAGGCGCCATCGTCGCACAGGGGACACCCGAGCAGGTGATGGATACAGGAGCTTCCTTGACCGGGCAATACCTCTCTGGTATTCGCAAGATTGATGTGCCACCTGAAAGATCGAGCGTTGACCCAAAGCAAATGCTTAAGCTCAGTGGTTGTACCGGCAACAATCTTAAAAACGTCACACTGGAAATTCCGGTGGGTCTGATGACTTGTATTACCGGGGTTTCTGGCTCTGGAAAGTCTACACTAATCAATGGAACACTGTATCCACTGGCCGCAACAGCCCTGAACAAAGCAACAACACTAACCGCTGCCCCTTATAAGAAACTGTCAGGGATCAGTCATTTTGATAAATGCATTGATATTGACCAGAGCCCTATTGGCCGGACGCCGCGTTCCAACCCTGCTACTTACACCGGCATTTTCACCGCTATACGTGAACTGTTTTCCGGTACTCAGGAAGCCCGTTCACGGGGCTATAAACCCGGTCGTTTTAGCTTCAATGTTAAGGGAGGACGGTGTGAGGCCTGTCAGGGAGATGGTGTTATCAAGGTAGAGATGCACTTTCTACCGGACATTTATGTGGCCTGTGACGTCTGTAAGGGCAAACGCTACAACCGTGAAACCCTAGAAGTGAAATACAAAGGCAAAAGCATCCACGAAGTTCTTGAAATGACGGTAGAAGAGGCTCTTCAGTACTTTGATCCGATCCCTGCAGTGAAGCGCAAGCTTCAAACCCTTATGGATGTTGGTCTCTCCTACATCCATCTCGGACAGAATGCGACCACCCTGTCAGGCGGTGAAGCGCAGCGGGTAAAACTGGCTAAGGAACTCTCCAAACGGGATACCGGTAAAACCCTTTACATTCTGGATGAGCCAACCACCGGGCTGCACTTTCACGACATTGAACAACTACTATCCGTTCTCCACCGTTTGAGAGATCACGGAAACAGTGTTGTCGTTATTGAGCATAACCTTGATGTTATTAAAACTGCAGACTGGATCGTTGACCTGGGTCCGGAAGGTGGGGATGGCGGAGGTCAGATTATTGCCTCCGGTACACCGGAAGCGGTATCAGAAATTCCAGAGTCTCACACCGGACGCTTCCTCAAACCGATGCTGGTTTAACACGCTCAATAGGTACAGATGAGCTATCTGTACCTATTTATTGTGAAGAGTACCCTTCTTCCTTGATGGAAAAAGACGGGTACATGGGCCACGACCCCTTGATATCTATATGACGATCTCCTGTTGGCCAGGAACCCAACGGGTTTTGCCAACGATGGGTCTGCACCGTTTTCATGATGCGAAGATAGTTTAAAGTCATGGTCAGGTTCGTTGCATCCAACGGGATATTATCAATTTCCTGCGTGAGAAACGGCAGTAGTCCAATATCTACATGCTGACTTCCCATAGGAGTTGTATAAGCAAGAGAAATGCCCACATAATGATCACCATAGTTGTTAAAGATCATCCTGAATGATCCAATTGGCCTGATCCAATGCAACATAACCTTATCTCCATCCAGGGAAGCAAAGGTATAGGCCACAGGCACAAGGATCGAGCTGAACTGGTTTCCCTGCCCAGGCCAGAGAAAGCTGAGAACATTCCCTTCATACTCAGCTTTCGAGTACAGTGCCTCCCCACCGACCTGGGTCAACATATTTTGCAGGTAGCTCGCCTGACCACTAACACTCCAGTTAGAATCATTACTAAGGGCGACCACGTTCATACCCGCCTGCGCCATAATGACACTGGTAATCACACCAAAGCCCTGAGAAATACCATTTCCCGGATCATACATCGACTCATAGCTGGCAATGGATTTTAATAAGTCCAGATGACTACTTAGTACTTTACCCGGGTCTTTAATACTCTGCTTCTCGACCAGGGCCCATCTTGATGTCATTGCTCCCCGCTTGCTGAGCTCCCACTTCAATTGAACCTGGGCATCCCCCATTTGAGCCAGGCGCCCTTTTCCACCCACCAAGAGTCTTGGTTCACGAACATGCTCAGAAGACAGCTTCATCACCTCACTCAACGGGGAAATGATCGTTTCAAAATCACTTAAATACTCACCACTTGGTTGAAATGCGCCACTGCCAATATCAATAACACCAATAGCCCCCGGTTTTATCATCGGATCAAGATTAAAGTTCCCCCACCAGTTCGGATGGCTTTCCCGAATTAACTGGTTAAAAGTTCTGGTTATATAACCAGAGTCAACGGATTTCAAATTTTGGCTGGCTGCCAGCTTCCCGGCAACTAAAAGCACTAGAAATATGACAGACCAACGTATTAAAGACATAAAGTTAATGCAAAAACAGCTAAATTAAAAAAGCCAACCAGTACGACCTAACTTCATAAAAGTCGCCACTTAAATAGCGCTTCGATTATCAATAAACAAGGTTACATAAAAGATAGTTATGTCAACTGTGTAAGTCTACACTCCCCCCTCTTCAGAACCTGAAACATACTTCTCCAAACATCCACTCTACAAACTTCAATCCGGGTGGGAAAAGGGCTCACTTTCTAAAGGTTGAGAACGGAAAAAGGTATCATCTTGATTCTCACGAATATTGAATGTCGGCTGGTCTGGCCACCATCCATCAATATCAATATGCCTTTTTCCAGTAACCCATGATCCCAGTGGAGTATCCCAGCTATAAAAATAGGTAGCACTGGGTATTGCATCGATAAATTCCAGCTTCAATTCCAGTGCAGTGGCATCCAGTGGGATATTAACTATGGATCTGGTCGAGAAACCAATAATATCTTGATGTAATTCAGAACTCCCCTTTGGACTCATATACTTCAAGGTAGCTTTAACATAATAGCTTCCAGAATTTTGAAAGGTAATATGGAAAGAGTTAATTTCTCCAATCCAGTATGGAATAACTAAATCGCCATCAAGAGATGCAAAAGTATATGCCACAGGTACCAAATCTTGAGTGCTGGTATTTGCCTCATTTGGCCAGACAACACTCATAACATTTTTATCCTCTTCAATACTCGAGTAGGAAGCTTGAGCATCTCCTCGACCAAGCATACTTTCAAGGCTCTTAACCTTCCCTGAAATGCTCCACTGTGCCGAATCGGATAAAGAAGCAACATTCATCCCGCTTTTAGCCAAAATCACACTGGTGACAACCCCAAAACCCTGAGAAATCCCTCCAGTCGCAGCATCGTACATATTCATATTTTCAGCTGTAGATCTCAGTAGATCCATATTTTCATGGATTACTCGAAAAGGGTCTTTCAGCCCTCTCTCCTCAACCAAACTCCATTGAGCTAGCATTGCTCCTCGCTTACTGAATTGCCACTTAAGGCTTGTACTTATATCAACCTCCGGTGACTGAACATTCATACTGGACGATGCCAGCTGAGGACCTTTTACATCGCTAGTCGACAATTTCATCTCTTGAGAAATTGAGTCTGATTCAATCAGTATATTCGTAATCTCCTGCCCAGCAGGGCGAAATGTTCCAGTGTTGGTATCAATAACACCGATAGCACCAGGCTTAATAACTACTGGATCAAGGTTCCAACTCCCCCACCAGGACGGCCTGGTTTCTCTGACCAGTGCATTAAAGTTATTTGATAAGTCTTCCGGAGGCAGAATTGATAATTGAGTACTAGCGAATAACTGCCCGCCCCCAAAAGCAAGGACTAAATATAGCGGTAATTTTGTTTTCAGAAGGAACATGGCTAAACCTCTCAGAAATGAATATTGCAGCAGAACCGAATGAATAAAAGGGTAGGAGTAAAAGGGAAAAGAAGTATGCTACAGTCTAAGTCTTACAAGGTCTGACTTATTCGCAGCCAACATATAAACGAGCTGTTTAAGAACAGTGCCCAAAATCAGCGGCCTTAGTATAGACAATTAAATTCCTCTTTCCGCTGCTAATTAACTCAAAAACCGGAGTTAAGAAAGAATCACTCATAAAATTGTCAAGTTACGATAAATACCTTTGGAAACCCTATTCCTTGTTTTGTCTCCGGTAGGTTTCTACAATCATTTCGTTTTCAATAGTGGATAAAGCCATGCTGACAGTCCTGTATGTAATTGCCATCACGGCAGAAGCCATGACCGGAGCGCTTTCTGCCGGGCGGAGAGGTATGGACCCAGTTGGTGTTATTTTTGTTGCCTGCTGCACCGCCATCGGTGGTGGCTCTGTCAGAGATATGCTGCTGGGCAGCTATCCCCTGACGTGGGTCGAAACGCCAATGTATATCGTGATTACAACGGCAGCCGCTATCCTGACGATTTTCCTGCAACGATATATGAAACACATGTTCAAAGTGTTTCTGGTACTGGACGCTGTAGGCCTTATCACTTTCAGTATTATCGGAGCACAGAAAACATTGGACCTGGGGCATGGCTATATTATTGCCAGCGTTATGGCCGTCATTACCGGGGTGTTTGGCGGAATTCTCAGGGATATTCTCTGTAATAACGTTCCCCTGGTTTTTCGTAAGGAGCTATACGCCAGTGTCGCACTGATCTCTATTGGCTTTTACTTTGCCCTGCAACTGCTGGGAGTGGACCCAACCGTCACCGTTATATCAACACTGATATTCGGCTTTGCTTTCCGAATGATCGCTGTACGCTTTAAGCTTGAACTTCCGAAATTTGTTTACAAAGAATCGCCCCATTAATGAAGGACTAGCCTCAGCTTCCGTTCTTCGGGTAGACATTAAGGACTTTCCTTAATACTTCTGGAGGGCAGTGCCAAAGTTCTGTTAACACAAGGCTTTCAACAGAACCTGCTATTTTATGGAACAGATGCACTCATGGCAGATAAGCTATTGAGCAAAGTTACCAGATCTTTAAAGCTGCCTGCTTCATAGGACACCTGGTTGGGAGAAACCCGCTCTACACCCGGCACTAATGCATAGAGGTCAGACTGGGCTTGAGAGATGGAAGAGACAGTCATTCTATAGGGAGGCCTCAGGCTAAATGCTGTTTTTGGCTGGAGCCTTTTCAATAATGACTGACTTGCAGCTGCTGAAAGCAACTCTCTGGCAATTGACACCGGCAAACTTTCTGCAGCATAAGCTCCACGGGCTTTTTTCACCTGCACATATTCACTTTCCGGGAATGCTTCAGCAACGTGAGCCTTTAGATGATCATCTCCAGAAACCATCAAAAGAGGAACCCCAAACTCAGCAGCCAGACTGCTATAAAGGTCCACCTCTCCCATTACCTGACCATTGATCTCCACTTTTAAAAAGGCACGGCTATTTATGGTATGGGCAAGAACGCCATATTCACCAGCAGCACTGTGGGCGCCAACCATCATCAGGGCATCATGGTCGGCAAACTGAATGCCATCGATCATTCCCAACGCTCTGGGCTTACCCTGAACCAGCTTTGCCTGTGGAGATAAATTATCAATAGGCAGGTTAATCATCGACCCATGACTGTCAATAACCGTAATCTCACTAATACCTGTTCGCACAGCACCTTCAACAACGGCATTAACCTCCTCTATCATCAGCTGACGTGCCATCTGATATTCCGCATTGCCAGAAACTGTCTGTTCCCGACAGCAGACACCGGCCACACCTTCAATATCTGCAATAATTAATAACCTCATAGCATCTTCACCCTTTCAAAAGGATGAATAATCTAATAGAACGGATAGAGCCTCGTTGACAGGAATCAAAGGTTTTCCAAGTTGATTTTTTTACAAATACCTTTCTTATCATCACACTTTTTGTACAAACTATCTACACATTCATTGACCCCCTCGTGTTTATTTTTAATTATTGAAAGTAACGTAATGGCAATTGCATAGAACTTTTCATCAAAATTTCTTTCTGCAGCCTGAAACAATGATTCATCAAAGTCATCTAAAGTATAAATAGGTTCTGCTAAGTAAGAGTTAGATTTTTCAAACTTCAAATCTACCGAACCAGAACTCTCACTGGAACATGCATCTATCCATTTTAAAGAATTAGAGTACCGTCTTTCATCTACTAAATTTTTGGATCTCATATCTTCAAGATAGGATTTCGCCTTACTAAACGCTCCTTGCATAACATAAAGCGTAACAATGGACAAGCCCACCACCTCTTCCCCAAAGTAATTGCGCGTTTTATCCATTTGCGCCCAAGCCTCATCAAACCGATTCACTTGAGACAGAGAGTCAATTACTTTTAATTCAACATTCAAAACTCTTTTTTTGGAAAACACCCGGCAACTATTATAAAAACTCAAAATTTCTGAAAATCTTTTCAACCGATTAAGAAGAAAAATTTTACTACAGCATACTTTTATGTCTTCCCCATTTTCAAGTATATAATCATCAATAAGAGACAAGCCACTTTTACGAGCATCAAAACAAAACTGTCTAATCCGATTCAAATCAATGTCTGAATATGGGCGTGTACTCCCTCCCATTTTCCTATCCAGAGATTTGAAATAATTATTGAGTATTTCTAAGCCTTTATCATCCCAGCTCCCCATCACCTCCTGCAAATACTCCTTTGTCACTCTTACATTTGCATGAAAATCTTTCTCTGGATCTGAGAAACCTCCACGCTTAACAAAGCTACCCACCTCCATTTCTCTATGACTCATCCGTGTCATTAATAATGAATGATCGCTAGGCGGAGTGCACTGATAGTCTTCCAGAAAACTTTCCATATGAGACTCAGGTTTCGAACCCTCTTCCGTTATAGAGCATTCTTTAATTTTCAATTCATGAAACCTTCCATCAACAAACCTCTTTCGATTTTTGTAAAAACCAGTTTTAATAAGTCCGTCAGATAAAGCTCCATCGAGAAAATCGTGCGCCCCTTTAAAGTCGTTTGTTGACACATATATTTTCACACAAGAATCTATAACTGAAGGAGTATTACCCCACTTAGATTTAGCACATTCAAATTTCACTTTGGCTTCATCAATTCTTCCCAGCTTAATTAAAGCCTCAATCAACGCAAGCTCTATATGCTCTGCCCTTATATTTACCCCCCGACTCTGCCTTAATAAATATTTACAGTGCATCTCTAGCTCACCATACCTATTAAGCCTTTTTAAAAGGTACAATATTCCATTTTCTGCAGCCCGCTCATATTTAAACTCTTTCATATAGTCCCGGAAAATTTCCAACGCACTCTCACGTACATCTTTGCAGAACTTATTTAAATCCTCATTACTACTCCCGCCCCCTTTATTATCTATTTCATCCAACTGATCAACATACTTTTTCAGACTTTGCATCCCATTACGGTCAAACGTAATTCGAGCTAAAAGATCTTGCTTGGTGCACCCTGCTATTCTTTCATAATCTTCAACAGGGCTTACCAACGCACAGATTTTCCTTTCCCGACATAATTTACTTTTCACACTTTTTTTTGGCCGACCCTCCAGGTCCTTATTATGGGTCGTATGGCTCTCCAAATTATCAGCTACTCTAATAGCTCTACCTTCATGATGCACACATACCTCTCCGGATGGTGATATATTTTCCTCAGCACTCTTGCTCATTAAGATATCCTGCCCCAGTTTTTGATTCCCCCACACACTTCCAGCTTTAGGAGCCATAAAATAAAGCCTGTATTCAAACATGGAGCCAACTATTAAAGATTAAAAACCAAATAAATACATATAAAAACCTGATTACCACTATACTTCAGCCGGCTTGAGGAGCCTTGCTGGCATGGGACAAGTTGGCGGTGTTTCTCAAATATTAGTGAGTTTGCCAAATAGCCCTATAATGGCTGTAAGTACACAGCCATACCCCTATTGGGGCTGGGGTTCCCCCTGACTTTCATCATCGAACTCACGTTAAGTAAGTACATAACATCAAGCAATAAAAAAGCCCTGCGCTGATTTAGCAACGCAGGGCTTTCGTGACTGTCAAAAAAAGATTCAGAATTGATTGATACCTTAATCAGACATGCTTCACTTCATCGATCTCATACTCAACACCGCCAGAAGGTGTGTTCACCACAACGACATCACCTTCTTCTTTACCGATCATGGCGCGGGCAATGGGCGAGTTCACGGAGATCTTATTCACCTTGATGTCCGATTCATCATCACCAACAATTTTGTACTCCACTTCCTGATCATTTTCCATATTGATCAGTACAACTGTTGTACCAAAAAGGACCTTACCGGTTTTGTTGATGGACGTGATATCAATCACCTGAGCATTAGACAGCTTGGCCTCAATTTCATTAACACGACCTTCTGCAAAACTCTGCTGCTCACGAGCTGCGTGATACTCAGCATTCTCCTTAAGGTCTCCCAGCTCCCGGGCTTCTGCAATCGCCGCAGAAATACGCGGGCGCTCAACCCCTTTCAAATGAGCCAGTTCCTCACGGAGGGCTTTTTCTCCCTCCACCGTCATGGGAATTCTTTTCATCCAACGTTACCTTCGTGTAAATCCTGAAGTCGTCTGACCAATCTTTCTGATCCAAAGGCGATTGAACGTGCAATCGCTTCTGCTCCCGCCATGGTGGTTGTATATAGCACCTTATTGGTCAATGCGGAGCGACGAATCAAGTAAGAATCGGCAATGGCCTGACGACCTTCAGTGGTATTGATCATGAAGGCAATATCACCATTAACAATCATGTCCACGAGATGCGGTCTTCCCTGATGTACTTTATTGATGGTGGTAACCGGCAAGCCAGCTTCTTCAATAACTTTAGCAGTACCTGAGGTGGCCAGCAGTTCAAAGCCGATATCCATCAGCAGGCGAGCAATCATCGGCACTTCAGGCTTATCAAAGTCGCGCACAGTGAGAATGACCTTACCACCACTGGGTAACTGCATATTTTCTGCCAGCTGTGCTTTATGGAACGCTTCCGGGAACGTTGCACCAACACCCATCACTTCACCGGTAGACTTCATCTCCGGGCCGAGAATTGGATCCACCCCTGGGAACTTATTGAATGGGAAGATCGCCTCTTTCACACTGTAGTATGGTGGCACAATCTCAGTGGTAAAGTTCTGCTCTTCCAGACTCTTGCCCATCATGACCCGTGCAGCGATCTTGGCCAGAGAGTGGCCAATGCACTTGGAAACAAAAGGCACGGTACGGGAAGCGCGGGGGTTCACTTCGATCACGTAGATCTGGTCATCCTGGATGGCCAGCTGAACGTTCATCAGACCAACAACACCCAGCTCCATTGCCATGGCGCTAACCTGTTCACGGATAGCATCCTGATGACGGCGACTCAGGCTGTATGGCGGCAGAGAGCAGCTGGAGTCACCAGAGTGAATGCCAGCCTGTTCGATGTGCTGCATGATGGCACCAATGACCACACGCTCACCGTCACAAATCGCATCAACATCCACTTCTACCGCACGGTTCAGGAAAGAATCCAGCAATACAGGACTATCGTTTGATACCTGAACCGCCTCTTTCATGTAACGAACCAGTTCGTCTTCTCCCGCTACAATTTCCATAGCACGACCACCCAGAACATAGGATGGACGAACGACCAGTGGATAACCGATTTCAGCGGCTTTAGCGACGGCTTCATCTTCACTGCGAACAGTTGCATTGGCTGGCTGTAGCAGATTCAGTTTCTGAATCATCTGCTGGAAGCGTTCACGGTCTTCAGCGCGGTCGATGGCTTCCGGGCTGGTACCGATAATCGATACGCCTTCCGCTTCCAGTGCACGAGCCAACTTCAACGGGGTCTGCCCACCGTACTGAACGATAACGCCGCTGGGCTTCTCAACATCAATGATGGCCAGCACATCTTCCAGAGTTACCGGCTCAAAGTAGAGACGATCAGACGTATCATAATCGGTGGAAACGGTTTCAGGGTTACAGTTAACCATAATGGTTTCGTAACCGTCTTCACGTGCTGCAAGAGCCGCATGTACACAGCAGTAATCAAATTCAATGCCCTGACCAATCCGGTTTGGGCCACCACCGATGACCATAACTTTCTCACGGTCAGAAGGCTCTGCTTCACACTCTTCATCATAAGATGAATACATGTACGCAGTCGTGGATTGAAACTCGGCAGCACAGGTATCAACACGTTTGAATACCGGTTTCACACCCAGCTCACGACGAAGGTTTCTTACCTCCACTTCTTTTACATCCAGCAACTCCGCCAGACGGGCATCACTGAAGCCTTTTTGTTTCAGACGGAACAAGCGTTCTTTAGTCAACCCATTGAGAGGAGCATCAGCAAGCGATTCGCTGGCCAGAACGGTTTCTTCCTCAACAATGTCCTGAATCTGAATCAGGAACCAGGGGTCAATCTTGCACTCGGCAAAGATCTCTTCCAGGGAAAGGCCGGCACGGAAAGCATCCGCAACGTAATAGATTCGATCAGCCTTTGGCGTCACCAGTTCACGACGGATAATATCCAACGCATCAGGTTGCTTTGGATCCAGCATCGGATTAAATCCGGTGGCTCCGGTTTCCAGACCACGCAGCGCTTTTTGCACAGACTCCTGGAAAGTCCGGCCAATGGCCATCACTTCACCCACAGACTTCATCTGAGTGGTCAGACGATCATCAGCCTGAGGGAACTTTTCAAAAGCAAAACGAGGAATCTTGGTAACAACATAGTCGATAGATGGTTCAAAAGAGGCTGGAACCACACCACCGGTAATTTCGTTGCTGAGCTCATCCAGGGTGTAGCCCACTGCCAGTTTCGCGGCTACCCGGGCAATCGGGAAACCGGTCGCCTTGGAAGCCAGAGCAGAAGAACGGGACACACGGGGGTTCATTTCAATGACCACCATACGACCCGTATTCGGGCAGATACCGAACTGTACGTTGGAACCACCCGTTTCCACACCAATTTCACGCAGTACCGCAATAGAAGCGTTACGCATGATCTGGTATTCCCTGTCGGTCAGCGTCTGAGCTGGTGCGACAGTGATAGAGTCACCGGTATGAACCCCCATAGGGTCGAAGTTTTCAATGGCACAGACAATGATGCAGTTATCTTTACGATCACGCACCACTTCCATCTCATACTCTTTCCAGCCAATCAGTGATTCATCAATCAGCAGTTCACTGGTGGGTGAAAGATCAAGCCCACGGAAACAGATCTCTTCAAACTCATCCTTGTTATATGCAATACCACCACCGGTACCGCCCATGGTAAACGACGGTCGAATGATACATGGAAAACCCAGCTCATCGAGAACAGCACGGGCTTCTTCCATGGTATGAGCAATACCGGAGCGAGGGGTTTCAAGACCAATGTTTTTCATGGCCTTGTCAAACAACTGCCGGTCTTCCGCCTTATCGATGGCTTCCTGGTTGGCACCAATCATAGCGACGTTGTACTTTTCCAGCACGCCTTTATGGAACAAATCCAGGGCACAGTTCAGAGCGGTCTGGCCTCCCATGGTTGGGAGAATCGCATCAGGACGCTCTTTTTCAATAATTTTTTCAACCGTTTCCCAGCGGATCGGCTCAATATAGGTTGAGTCCGCCATAGCCGGGTCGGTCATGATAGTAGCAGGGTTAGAGTTAACCAGGATGACCCGGTAACCTTCTTCCTTCAGAGCCTTACAGGCCTGTGCTCCGGAATAGTCAAACTCACAGGCCTGGCCGATAATAATTGGACCAGCCCCGAGTATCAGAATACTTTCAATATCAGTACGTTTTGGCATCTTTCTCTCACATCAAAACGGGGTTGGTTATTTCGCTGCCTTAAGCATCTCAACAAAACGGTCAAACAGTCCGGCAACATCATGTGGGCCAGGACTTGCTTCAGGGTGTCCCTGGAAGCTGAAAGCAGGACGATCTGTCCGCTCAATCCCCTGCAAACTACCATCAAACAATGACTTATGAGTTGCTTTCAGCGTTTCCGGCAGAGAGTCTTCAGCTACCGCGAAGCCATGGTTCTGACTGGTGATGTGAACCTGTCCGGATTTGAGATCTTGCACTGGATGGTTGGCGCCGTGATGCCCAAACTTCATCTTCTCAGTCTTCGCACCACTGGCCAGTGCCAGCAGCTGGTGGCCCAGACAGATACCAAACACAGGCAGAGACGTCTCCAGAATGTCCTTGATGGCGGAAATGGCGTAATCGCAAGGCTCGGGGTCACCAGGACCGTTAGAGAGGAAAACACCATCCGGATTCATAGCCAGAACCTCTTTGGCCGGTGTTTTGGCGGGCACGACAGTCAGGCGGCAGCCACGTTGAGCCAGCATGCGCAGAATGTTTCTCTTAACACCAAAATCATAGGCAACGACATGAAAAGGCAGGTCAGTCACTTCAGCATGACTGTCAGTTTCCAGACTCCAGACACCTTCTGTCCACGGATAAGCCTGGTCAGTGGTGACTTCCTTAGCCAGATCCATACCTTTAAGACCCGGGAACTCACGGGCTTTGGCCAGCGCCAGAGCTTCATCAACAGAGTCACCTGCGATAATGCAGCCATTCTGAGCCCCTTTTTCCCGCAGAATACGGGTCAGCCTGCGGGTATCAATACCAGCAATCGCAACAATATTTCGAGACTTCAGATACTCATCCAGGGACATCTTGCTGCGCCAGTTGCTGGCCAGCAGTGGCAGGTCTTTAATAACCAGACCTGCCGCATGAATTTGAGGAGACTCTTCATCTTCCGGAGTAATACCGGTATTACCAATATGGGGATAGGTCAGCGTAACAATTTGGCGGGAATAGGAAGGGTCAGTGAGAATTTCCTGATAACCGGTCATTGCCGTGTTAAAAACCACCTCACCACTGGTTTCACCATCAGTACCGATAGCAATTCCCCGGAAAATACTACCATCTTCCAGAGCTAAAACAGCCGTCTTAGTCAAAGGATCCTCCCATATTTGAACCTGAGCGCCTTATGCCCGAACGCTATGGTGCCGTATACCCTCCAGTTTGCAGACCCAAAAAAAGCGAGATGTTTTTAAAAACCATCTCGCTTGTGATCACACATTCTGTCGCTAACACCATAAATTCAATGCAAATTTTTCGCATTTAATCACAAGATAATCGACTTGTCCATGATTAATTCTGAACGGCCATTCAATTCATATAAACCTACTTCAGACCCAGTACATCCTGCATATCGTAAAGGCCGGAACGCTTATCAGAAATAAAGCGAACTGCACGCAATGAGCCGCGGGCATAGATCACACGGCTACTGGCCTTATGGGTAATTTCAACTCGCTCCCCTTCACAAGCAAAAAGCACAGTATGATCACCAATCACATCGCCAGCACGGACGGTGGCAAAGCCAATCGTTTCACGATCCCGTGGTCCGGTATGTCCTTCACGACCATACACCGCACACTTTTCAAGATCACGCCCCAGAGTATCTGCAACAAGCTCTCCCATTTTTAAAGCTGTACCAGAAGGGGAATCCACCTTGTGGCGGTGGTGTGCTTCAATCACTTCAATGTCTGCATCATCACCAAGCACTTTGGCAGCCATCTCCAGAAGCTTGAAAACCAGGTTGACGCCGATACTCATGTTAGGAGCAAAAACAACAGCCGTATCTTCTGCAGCTTTGGCCAGCAATTCTTTCTGGTCACTATTGAGACCCGTAGTACCAATGACGATACCCTTACCATGCTGCCTGCACAGTTCAACATTCTGCATGGTTAAATCAGGTGAAGTGAAGTCAATCAAAACATCAAAATCATTAATAGCCGCAGTCAGATCATCCGTTAAAGCCACGCTCAGTGAACCAACACCCGCCAGATCACCCGCATCAACCCCAAGCAGACTATCGTCAGGTTTGATAATAGCTGCCCCCAGCTGACACTGCTCATCACCCGCAACGGCTTCCACAAGCATTCGCCCCATTCTTCCGGCAGCGCCCACAACAGCAACTCTGGTCACGTCACAATCCCTCTGATCTGGCTTTTGAATCGGCCTATGAAACACGAATCGTTGAAAAACGAAAACAGTCTATCGGACTACGCACAAACAGCAAGCCAACTGAGAAAAATACGAGTCCATCTTTTATTCTTTAAGAAAAAAACGATAACCTACCACCAAATAGCATCCCATATCGGTTGTAGGTGAAAAATATGATCCAGCAGTTTATAAAAGACGTTCGGGAGATGCATTGGGCCCCAAGGCTGATTCTTGCACTGGTTATTTTGAAAACCGTTTCAGTGATGATTCGGGAGGCACAGATCATTTAAGACAATAAGAAAAAAGACAGTCCCAAGGAGACTGTCACCATGAATGTCAGCTAATCTTCGAATTACACATCTGTATTCAGATTCCCGTTATTCAACATATTGTTGATGTTTTCAGCATCCGTGGATCCCAGAGACGACAGATCCACACCCTGCAGGGCAATCTTCTGAGCAATATTACCACCAGTGGTCTCTCTCACCTCAAGAATGGGGTTATCCGGATCGGTCTGATCAAAGGAGAGATACTGCGTCAAATCGTTGCTTTCTTCATCCACCAGCAAATCACCAAGAGCCAGAACATCCCCTTCATTGATATTAAAGTCAGTGATGGTATCCATGGCCCAGTTCGATGCAGTGTCATCATCGCCAGTCCGGAAGATAAAGATATCTCCGCCTTCGTCAGCGGTCAGGATATCGTTGCCAGCACCACCTACAATGGCATCAAAACCCGCTGTACCCACCAGTGTCTCATCATCTTCAGTACCCTCGACCGTGTTAACAACCATGAATTCAGCATTGGCAGTATCGCTACTGAATGCGGTTTCCACTCCGTTGACACTAGTATCAGCGTAATCCCCGGAAATACCTACAGACTCATCCCAGGCCCGAAAGATAAGGGAGGCATCACCGTTGTAATCCACATCCGGCGTAAAGCATATTTTTTCAGCGCCATCAAGCTGCAGGGCATGGTTATTCCCGAGACTGCCATCGTCCACATCCAACCAGGTGAGCCCGCCATTTAATGAGTACTCCCAGGTACCATTACTGTTATCGATAGAGGTAATGGCAATGGCTGACACAGGATTACCATCCAAGCTACCAGCAAGCACCCCGGTCACATAATTTCAACATTAGGAATGGTTGCTATTACCAGTTTGTTAACTTTTTGCTGAACTATTGTGCTTTGGAAACTCTAAAGTCGAGTCTTGGTGGTAACGAGGATTTTCTGGCAGGAACTATATAGCTACCTACCTATCTCTCATATTGCCAAGTGTTCTTGTCATTAAACGTCAAAGATGCTGCTTCAATCAAACTATCAGTTTTGCTCTTCAATCACACTTAACATATCTAGAAGAAATAGCTTAGCTGGAGAATAGTGATCATGGTTATCGTATCTTACCAATGATACATTTCCACCCTGATCTTGAAGGTTTTCTACGGTGATCTCGGCATTAAACGGGTAGTATACAATATCATCTTCAGTACCATGATGAATGTATATTGGTGCCTTTGGAGCCCAGCCGTCTGAAAGATCATTTTTTGCAAACTTACTGATAAGCTCTCCTTTGTTCGGAAGGCCATATCGGAAGATATCTGAAGGGGTACTGGTTGGCCTGTTTTTCAATACGTCCAATTGGTTTTCAACTGAGATCTTGAAGAGTTCGGTTGTATCAACCGGTTGATCGTCACTGTATGTATTGATGGCATAAAGAGTCCAAATCAAAACATCCAGATCACCTCCCCAGTCTGAAGAATCTAAAGGAAATAAGCTGACGAATAACTTACTGTACAATACAGTATTGTAGAATCCTGCAAGTGCAAAATTGGCAGTAACAGACAGGCTATCCTCTTTCATTTCTAAATTGGTGTAGCGTTCTTCTATTAACTTTTGAGTGGCAAGACTTGCTGCGGCACCTTCCGACCATCCTGATAGGTACAAGTCTTCATCAAGTTCTATATTATATTTATTTGCAAAGGATTTCGTGGCTACGATCATATCAACCGATTGTTCTGCCAGACGATCATTTACGGAGTATGGATGTTCGTAGTTCTCGGATACGCCATAACCAATATAATCCGGCATACTTACCAAGAAACCCGAAGAGCCTAAATAGTTTCCAAAAAGTCGAGTTTCATAATGAGCACTTTCTATTTGAGGATATCCCCCCGAATATAGCGATGGGACATCTAAAGAGCCCTCGCCATTTTTATATGGGAAAGGCATCATTGTACCGTGATGGTATTGAAGGTGGCTTAAAGAACCTTCATTGTCTGGAACAATGACTAGCCCAGATAGTGTAACAATTTCGTTGAGAAAAACTGAGGTGTAGCGAATCTTGTATAAATCAATATCAAACGTTGGTAGATCGCTGATATCACCAGGGATTTCATTGCTTTCAGGAAATAGTCTATTGATTTCTTCAGAAGAAATTCGTTTCACAAACTCAGAGTCTATTAACTGCCCACGCAAGGTTCTTTTCTTATCCGCTATTTTTGAGTACGGGTCATAGCTTTTATCAACGGTAATAAAAGCGAATCGCTCAGCTAAAAAAAGACTTATAATAAGTAGCGTTATTAGCAATGTAAGTAGGAGTTTCTTTACCATATTAACTCTCCTCCTAATTAAAAATTGGCAGTTTTTTATAGATATCTTTTTAATCACTCGGCAAAAATCGAGCCCGCTATATAAACACTGACTTGCCAGCTCTAAGTAACGGGAAATCATGGCACTGTTCTCGCTAATAGTGAATGCCCTTTTTTTTGTTGTTTCCTAGGTGCCAGAGAAGTATCTGAACTGTCACTCAATGGCCATTTGAGTGATTTAACCGTATTTCCGCTATTATCTGTAACAGCGCCGGAAATCATGCTGACACAACAAAAAAAATAAGTAAATACTTATTTTTAATGGAATTACACTTTAAAGTAAAATATGATGTGACTGGATAGAAGCTATTGTTGCTGCAAATGAAATTAGTTATGGTCACACACCCGATACAATCTCGATCTCAATTAAAGATCCGCCAAATCCTTGCTGCGGCAAAGCAAGAACTTATTGAAAACGGCTACCAGAATTTTACTACTAATCATGTTGCTAGCACTGCAAAATGCAATATTGGTACGGTTTATCGGTATTTCTCGTCTAAAGATGAAATTATTACAGCACTTTACGGGGAGTGGCTAGCTGAGATTAATAACAAAGCATTCGATGTCATTGAGAGGCTTGAAAATAGCACTGATTTAGCAGAGCTAATCGCTCAACTATTTGCAGCATTTTGCATCAATAATGACATTGAGCACAGGCTTGCAATTGAGTTGACAAAAGCTGAAACCATGAATTCTAGGCTAGAGCAATCTACAGAGAAGCATGATACCCAAATCCGCCTAAAAATAGCTGCAATGATCGAAAAAAAAACTGGGCAAACACTGGCAGAGACCAAAGCAGCTTACTTACAAAACTTGATGCTATCAATGATGTTAATGGTTAGCTTAGCCTCGCCGGAGGAAAGGCCTTTTTATATAAAAAAATCCAGTGAAGTGCTGGTAATGCTGGTTAAATCCTGGGAAAAAGCTTAGATAATATGGAAGCTAATAATGTGCTCTGTTTAGCTATCTACTTTTTCAGTAAGGCCTGTCAGTAGTGTTCGTATCTTTCACAACACCACGCAGGATTGAATGACTGGTTTTTTTCCTGCATCTGGACGCACTATTGCAATCTGACACCAGCCCAGCGGAATCAACTTTCGCTAAATAGTGCCTGTCTGAAAACCCTTCATCCCTTGAAATGAAAGCCCTGTAGCCAAATATATTGCACGAAGATTATTCCAAACAGGCTACTCTACCGGTTTTTATGCGTCAGACCATCAATCTACCAATGCAGTTGGGAGAAGTTGGATGATGTATCAAAACTGTTGATAGTGGTTTCGGGAGATAAACTCCCCGATAACCTTATCATGAATGTCTATTGATCTTGAGAAGCAGATAGTCCTTCTGGCTAACCGTTTCAAGCAAGTTCTCAAGGTCAGATTCTGCCGCTCAATCCGCTGAGTGAAGGACTTTCCAATTCTGTTGGCGGGTCGAGTTTTTTAAGCGAGCCAATACAGTCGTTGGACTGATCTCAAGGACACGTCCGATATCTCTGACCCCGGAGCCATTCATGGTCATCTTTATGATCTGCTCATGAGTACCTGGCAGATTGCCGTTATAGCGATACTCAAGTTGGAAGCTCTTATTACAGTCCTTGCATCTATACCGCTGGTGACCCGTCTCAGCTTTCCCGTTCTTAACAACATTAA
>OODV01000029.1 GCA_900299555.1 uncultured Endozoicomonas sp. | reverse complement strand
ATTTTAGGCATTTCTTACGAATCGGTTTATTCCTGATAGAGGTGGTGAAAGACAGTTACAGAACAATCCAGAAATCAGCTCAGGCATCATGGAGTCTTCCGATGCTGATTTCATACGTGTTCTTGAAGACGTTATCGACCTGTTAATTGATAAGCAGATTATTCAATTCACTGAATTTCCTGATATCGCTCAGACAAAACTCCTCAATCGCCGCAGATATCGTGAAAGTCTGAGAAGCAATTCTGATACTACTCGTCTTTTGGAAGACGGTGATGATATCTTTTAAGTTGTTACTACTTTAGACTCATTTGCTCCAAACCAGCAGTTAACCGCACAGTCTTCCTGGAACAGATGCTCTAGCAGAGTTTTATATCCCATCTATCGATCGGTTGAAATAGTCCCAGGAGGCGTAATCCGAGCGTTCATGGTTGGCCAGTTTTCAGGCCAGCTGCTCTGTGTTTCCATGGATACATTTGGGATCATCAACCTTCTATCATCAACTCGATCAGGAAATAAGATCCCATCCAGATGATCTATTTCATGAAGCATGACCCTGGCCGCAAAACCACTGAGACTGGCCTCAATAGCTTCCCCTTGGTCATCGAACCCTCTTACCTTCAGATTTGCCGGCCTATTGACCCAGCCTCGAATACCCGGAACCGACAAACAACCTTCCCAGGTCCAGCAGGTTTCTTTGCTGACCTCAATGACCTGAGGATTGATCCAGAATGAAAATGGAATATCTGGAACACTAGGGTAGCGGTTTTTCGTCTCTTCAGAGATCCCAATGCACAATACTCTTACCCCCCAACCAATCTGAGGAGCGGCAATACCGATACCATTTGCCTCTAATTGTCTTTGCCGAAGAATCCGCAGGTTACGCTGGAAATCATCCGTAAGAATATCTTCAACGCTCACTTGTTGGTGTTGCTGAAAAAGTACAGGGTCACCCATGATGAGCAGATCCGGACTGTCAGGCAGACTTATCATTAGCAGAACCATTCCACATCTATTTAGGATCACTCAGTGTAACGTAATGACCACAGCAGCCAGTGAAAATTCCGTCTAAGCACTGATCAACATAAAGCAAAATATGATTTCACAGCGCCAGATACTTATAATGGGAGGTCAATTTACGTTTTTTAAGCGCTTTTTCAACCACCATGACCAGAACTTACCGTTTACTTGTTTCCTGTCCGGACTCCACAGGCATCGTAGCAACCGTCAGTGATTTTATCGCTCGACATGGTGGCTGGATTGTCGAAGCCAATCATCACTCAGACCCTGTAACCGGGCGCTTTTATATGCGTAATGAGATTAAGGCGGAAAGCCTGCCTTTTTCTGCGGAGGAATTTAAGAAGCACTTTACCCCTATTGCAGAAAAGCTAAGCCTGGACTGGCGCATCAATGATTCAGGGATTCCTCCGCGGGTAGCCCTGCTGGCCAGTAAAGAGGCACACTGCCTGTCTGACCTGCTGTATCGCTGGCGCAGTGGTGATCTGAAAATGGAAATACCCTGTGTTATCTCTAATCATGAAGATCTGAGGAGTTACGTTGAGTGGCATGGGATTCCATACCACTGCGTACCTGTGGATAAAAATGATAAGGCTCCTGCCTTTGAAAAAATGACCTCCCTCCTCGAAGAGCACAGTGTAGATACAGTGGTACTGGCACGATATATGCAAATTCTGCCACCCCAGCTTTGTGAGCTCTATGCAAGCCGGGTGATCAACATTCACCACAGCTTTCTGCCTTCCTTTGTGGGAGCTAAACCCTATCACCAGGCTTACGAACGAGGAGTTAAATTAGTCGGTGCTACCTGTCACTATGTGACAGAAATCCTCGATGCAGGCCCAATTATTGAACAGGACGTCATCAGGGTTGGGCATCACCATTTGCCAGAAGACATGGTCAGACTCGGAAAAGATGTTGAGAAAAGTGTGTTGGCTCGTGGATTGAGATACCACATTGAAGATCGGGTCATTGTTGATGGAAGCAAGACGATTATTTTAGGATAGAAAAGAACGCCCTGTGGATAAGCTGTGCAAGTCTGTTAATAAGCTATGAATATACAGGGCATAATCAGCTAGCAGGCTGTTCGAGAATAGAGGCCATTGCGAGGACAGCTGAAAATTCAGGATATACATGATTCTCAGGGAGGAGCCATGAAACTGAAACCCTGCCCCTGCTGTCGCAGCAAAGCGATGTTCGCAGACCTGATTGTTGGTAAAGCTGGCAAGAAGAGAGCCAGAATGTGGCAGGTTAGCTGCAGCGGTTGTGGCTTATCCACAGAGTTGGATGAGGATAAAGGCTATACAGCCATACGCTGGAACCTCCGCCAGGAGTATGCAAACCTGAAAATGTGGGTAACACTTCTGGCAGCTCTGCTGCCAGCCTCGATTATCATCAGCCTTCTGCTGGGCAACCTCATGGGAATCAGCCTAATCAGCTGAGTTTGCCATCAATGTTGGTTGTTCTCTGAATACATTCAGTGATGTTATCTACAAGCTGGTTAATGAAATTAGCGTAACTTTCTGGCCCAGATTTAATATTCTCTGCCAGAGGATCAAGCACCCCAACGCTGACGGAAAGCCCCTGTGTCAGTCGGTCGATATAGGCTGGCTGAAACTGTGGTTCCCGGAAAATACAGCTTGCTCCAGCCTCATTCAGCTGCTCTTTTAAGGTTACCAAATGGCGGGCTCCGGGCTGCTGCTCAGGGTTTAGTGTGAAGTAACCGGCAATCTTCAGGCCATATTGATCCTGCAGGTAGCCATAAGCATTATGAAAGACGAAAAATGGTTTGTTTCCGGACTGTTTGATTTTTAACCCATTTCGAGTATCCGTCTGATCCATACTCTTGATAAACCGTTCAAGGTTCTCTTGATACTGCGTTTTATTGACTTTATCAACTGACATCAAAACGTGAGCCATTTCTTGAGCAATGACTCGTGCATTATCTGTGCTCAACCAGATATGAGGGTCAAACTCACCATGATCATGCTCCTCACCATGCTGATGAACGTGATCCTCTTCTTCTTCACTGCTACGTAAACGAATACCCGGAATATCCATCATGGATACCGCTACAACGCCAGTGGAACTCGTCAACATTTTTGGCAGAAAAGACTCCATGGAAGGGCCAACCCAAAAAACAATATCTGCATTTCTGAGCTTGCGAGCATCAGAAGGCTTCAAACTATGGCTGTGAGGTGAACTCCCGGGTGGCAAAAGCACATCAGGACTGGTCACCCCTTCTGTGACTGCCTGAGCTATCAGCTGAAGCGGCTTAATACTGGCCAGAACCTTCAGAGATTCTGCCATCACAGAAGCATTGATGGTCATTAAAAACAAAGCCATCAGACATCTTTTAAAGGGAAGAAACTGCATACAAAAACCGCCCAACCAGAAAGCGTTATAATATAACACTTTAATCTAAAAAGTGATCCTCCCATTCATAGTTCAGAACTAAGATCTCAGTCATATTTTTATCCGTTATGACACCACAGGCTCATCCCGAACAACAAAAACCGAACTAAAGCACTAACTTAATAAGCGGAAGGCTATCCAATACAGCAAAGGGGGAGAGTAGTTGTTACGAGGAGGTCAAGGAAAAGATCTTCAGTAGAAATGAACCAAATACTTACGAATGGCACCAAAAAAGAAAGCAGGTAAACTATCGAACCAGATGATGATTGATACGAGCCTTTAACCGAGGAAAATGTAAAGGCTCATACACATCCGAAGTGATTAAGTGTAGAAGTTCAGACCTGACCTGACCTGACAGTTACCGATTTTCAAGAGGGTGTCTGTCAGGTCAAATTCAGGCTATGAACTTTTCCTTCCAGATCTCTTTCC
>OODV01000227.1 GCA_900299555.1 uncultured Endozoicomonas sp. | reverse complement strand
CAGTAGGGCTATAAATACGCCAGAATGGTCAAAATATGTTCATGTTTTTGCCCTGATTCACCCCCTAATCTGCTTAGTCCGAATGCTGCTTTACATATTCTTTGAAAGTCTCTTTCGCACTTCCTTCTATGGCACTTTGAAGGAATTCAAGAAGATTGGCTCTCTCATTTTCTGACGGTAAATGACGAACCCCATTTTTGATCCTTTCTGCTTCTAAAATAGCAGCAGCCTCTTTAAGAACCCTTCTATAAGAATCCTCTTCCTGAAGTACCAATTGTTTATTTTTTTGCCTGTATTTATTGATGGTATTTAAAAGTTCGAAGTACTCAGTTTCTATTTTGTCTTCTTCGCTTTGCTCATACCAACCTTTAACTACTTTGGCCATCTCCTGATTGACATTTTCTAATGGATTATCTGGCTCATTAGGTAGGCTCTTTATATGTCCTAACCGCAGTATATGCATCGTTGTTTCTAATATGGATCCATCAATTGTATCTGCGGCAATGATGAATACGTGTGCGGGGGTAATCCAGGGAAGGTCTAGGTTTTGTATACCCAATATCTTTTGGGTCTCACTGATTAATGACAGAATCTCCTTAGACTGCCTGTCAAACTCAGGAGCTAGCCAATTAAAATCAGCTTGATCATTACTTGGTACTTTAGTTTTACTTTCAGATGTTGAGGTTTGCTCTTGATTCTCATTACTGGTTTTTCTCATCTTGGTATTAGAGATTCCCACAGCTTGTTTTAAAGGGGCTACGTTGAAAGAAAACGTTTTATCCATGCTAGCATTTAACGATGATGAACGGGACTGTCCATTATTGCTTGAGGAAGCTTTAGCTGAGTAATTGCTTGGAAAAGGCATAAGAGTGGGTGTCTGCTCGAGCTTTGAATTATTGGTGGAAGGTATTTGTTCAAATCGCGCTGAAGCGGTTTGTTCTGAGCTTCTTATCGAGTCTATCGGTTGAGGGGCAAGGTGTCTATTATGAGAGTAGTTACTCCAGCTTGATAGGGTGCCAGCCTGGCCTCCAACCATGTGCGTAGTTGGGTTGTAAGGTGCTCTTTGGCTTACCTCATTTGTCTCGTTAAAGGCTCTTTGAGGTGGGTAACTTGACATCATTCTTTGCACGCTGTTGCAGGCGATTTTGTCCGGGGGTGCGTCTGTTGGCCGATGCAATCTAGCATTTGTATGATGATGCTGGTCCATACTATGTGGGCGTTTTTGCGGGAACAGAGGGTTGGCTCCATGCATAAACTTGTCTGATGTCTTGAGTTCAGGAAGCAGATGGGGATATCCCATAGTGAAAGTACTTCTGTCCATTCCGGAGCTTGGGTGTGCAAACGCAGGTTGATGGTTGAGCTGCTTACCTTGAGCTGATGGTAAAGGGTATGAGCCAGTCGCTCTTGATAAGGAAGCATTTGGGTCAAATAAATGACCGGCTGAAGTACTAGTATGTCGGTACGACATAAAGGTTGCTCCAGGACTATTCATGTGAGTGAATGCAGTTGCTGCTTGGCTCTCCCACAACAAATTTGGGTCTGCATTCATTCTTTCTCCCCGTTGACCCGTTCTTATTGCATCAAATGGTTTTTGATTCCATTTCGAAGGGTGCGGATAACTGCTTTCTGGCTGGTTGTGAAAAGGTTCTGTGGAAGGGGGGCTATATACCTGATTCATTTGTATAGGCATAGATGGACTACTGCTGGCTGTGAATACCCCGGGAACAGTCTGTTTCGCTGTCTGATGGTGGGGAGGGTAGCTATTGGCACTGAAAGGTACCCAATTCTGAGTGGTGTTAGTAGGAGTGGGCTGATATACAGGCTGTTGATTAAAATGCAGCTGATTGGCATCAGCATGTTGAATGCTCCAATCTTTCATTTGGTTTGCTGGTAGTTGCCTTTGCTGAGAATCAGGCAGAACCGGTCTTAACCCTTGCGTACGAATAGTTCTGGTAATGTTTATCTGTTCATGTTCACTGGTTTCAGTTCCGCCTGGTTCATTGGTTCCATATTGACCATAAGAGGGAGGCACTGGATTAGAGCCTGAGGTACAATAAAAATTACCATCTTGTGAAAATTTCAAATTCATAAGGTAAACCAACATTTCTGATTTAAATTGCTATAAAAAGACCTGTCGATAACCCATAAGTTCAAAATGCCTATGGGTGCTAACTGTTGTGTTGGGGAAATTACACTCTGCAATGACGTGTTGTTTGCCTGATCTTTAGGTACAACTGCACATCTGATTTCTAGTCTGCTATTAAGATTGTTCCTTCATGAGCATCCATTGAAAAAATGCAGTTACTCGCTCTCTCTAACTATCATTTCAGTCAATATGTAAGCCTTAACACAAGCTCTTTTTTCACTTTACGAGCTATAACGGATCAGCTTTCGATCTTCTGATTCAGGTGTTCAAGACTATTGCTGATTCCATTTTGCTTAATGGATTTAGTCTTACGGCGTCGTTTAGGTGTTCTTTGCTGAATTTCGCGT
>OODV01000157.1 GCA_900299555.1 uncultured Endozoicomonas sp. | reverse complement strand
AGTAATCGGAGAATTTATCTACCGAGAGCACTATCAACTCCTCTGAACCTCCACCCATTATTAGAGGCAAGCTGGACTTTAATGACGATAAAATGAAGCTGTATGTTCGATCAGTGCTTGCAGAAAACTTTCTTAATGAACGCCTGCAGCGTGACCTGAAGAATCCACTTCAGATTGATAACAATGTGAATCTAGTTACAAAATTAGACCTTACCTGCCAACAGAAATATGTTTATGACACCATTCATTCTCTTTACAACAAATCGTTAAATGCCAAAGTAGTTTACTTACATCTGTCTTTCACCACCCCTATCAGGAATAAACCGATTCGTAAGAAATGCCTAAAATTTGGATGATCGTCCACTGCTTTTCCTTCAAACCGACCACATGCTGTTCCTGATTATTGACCGTTAATACATTAATCCCCTGAAAGCAGAAGAAGACCCATCTTGCTGTTGGATTCTGGCAGGGCTTCTTTTTCTGGTTTGGAAACACACGACTCCGCTTTTTCAGTTCGTACCTTATTCTGTGCTGGATAGCAGCATAGACCATCAGGCAGAGTGTCATCACCATCAACAGCGCTTCAATGCGCTCCGGTTTCTTCAGATAGAGTGAAGAGACCAGAAAGTCCGGGCTTTTCAGGAAACGAAAGCC
>OODV01000213.1 GCA_900299555.1 uncultured Endozoicomonas sp. | reverse complement strand
CTGTACGGAGGTTAGAGACCATACAGGTTACTGTACATGAACGTCAGCTCATACCCTCCCAGTCTTGCCATTTCTGGCTTTCAGGATTTTTGTCCCGTACACAGCTTCTCGACTATTCCACTAATGTTGGAATATTATCCAGTAATTGCTGTGCAAGCCTCTTTTCACAACCAAAATCATCCCAGTCCACAGTAATTAGCGGTGTTCCCATTGATCGACAAATCTGTGGAAGAATGGCCTCATGATAATTATGAATATCGCAGAGGTAAGTCAGAGGCGTTCCATCTTCTGCTGTTCTTGCTCTTTCAACCAGGCGTTTATGGGCGGTTTCTGGCGCCGTTCTCAGATAAACGACAGCGCTGATCACTGGATAATCGCTCAGTCTGCGCTGTATTTCACAGTAGTGCAGCATATAGCGCTCATCCGGTGCAGCCATCCCGAGAAAATTTGCCTGGGTAAAAATCAAATCTGAATACAGTGAACGTTCAATCAGATAGTTACGATCAGTGGGCAACTCTTGCACAATTCGAGCCCTGCGATTGGTAATGTATTCCTGAAACTGAATACGTTTCAATGCATCGGCAGGATGGTCGGTGAAGTCCTGAAGCAGTCGCGTAAATTCTGGGTCATTCACGGGTTCCTGAATGGCATCCCAGCCAAGCTCGGCCGCAAGTTTTGGCAGAAGAGTTGATTTGCCTGCAGCAATGTTGGCTTCTACAGCGACAAAATGGTTGGTTTGCTTCATTAATGACCCCGGTGACTGATGATACAACTCATGAAATCTCCATTCTATTCATGAGAAGGGCAGGCACTTTATGAGGTTAAGTCGTTATGATCAATAAGTAATAGGCGGAAAAGGGTGTAGGCTTGCCCGAGTTGCGGCTCCGCTGGCCAAAGGCTACAAGCTAACTGTTGTCTTCAGTTTCTCAGTCCTCTGCCGAACAGGTGAATAATGACCGCAGAGTGTGGCTGCAAATGGATAATTTTGAAAAGTACGACCAGATGTTAGCTGAGGTTCGTCGAGACTTTCTGAGCAAGCTTGAGGTTATATCCGACAAAATGAAGATGCTTTACGAAGATCCTTCACTTTGTTTTACCGACAGTCAGGCGTTTTCTGAGATGAAAACGATCGCTCATAACCTTCATGGTTCTGCTGGTGCCTTTGGTTTCAAGCCCATCAGTGAAGCTGCAACACCACTGGATCGCTTATTGACCGATCTTGAGCAAGGCTATCAGGGAATGACGGTTGATGAGCAAAACCTTAAGCGCCTCAGGTTTATGGTCTCTGAGCTCATCGTATCGGTTGATGAGTCATTAACGAGAGGTCATGGATAAATTGACCATTTCAACTTTTATTCTGTGATTTTAGAAATACCTTCCTATATATTGTGCATCTTTCATTTTAGTAATATCAGTACTCGGACATATGGAATCAGAATATTTCTGACTCATTGTACAGTTGCTATGCAACCAGAGTTGTAACGCATTACGATGCGTGGTTGCAGGAGCTGGAGCAACGCAGGAGCTAGAGCAACGCAGGAGCCGTTGCCGTGAGCGATTGTACAATGCGATAGAAAATATGATTTCATATGGCTGGGTACTTACCAGGCGTATTAAAGTAAGACATAGTATCTATGCATCCTTCACTCCGATACATTCAAGGTTATCCGCAACATATTGTCGAACAAGTCAAATCACTGGTGGATAATGGGAAGTTGATCCCATGGTTTGAGCAGCGTTACCCTCTCAAACATCAAATCAAAAGTGAAAAAGCACTGTTTGAATACGTGATGGTGATCAAAAATCTATACATGAAAAAAACCGCTCCGGTCAGCAAAGTTGCCTACGATAACAAAATCCATTTGATCAATAACGCGCTGGGGCTACACAGTGTGATTAGCCGCAATCATGGTGGAAAACTGAAGTCAAAGAATGAAATTCGCATTTCAAGTGTGTTTAAAGAGGCCCCTGAGCCTTTGTTACGTATGTTAGTGGTTCATGAGCTTGCTCACCTGCGAGAGAAAGGTCACAACAAGTCTTTTTACCAGCTTTGTTGTCACATGGAGCCAGATTATCACCAGCTGGAACTCGATGCGCGGCTGTTTATGATTTACCTTGATTTAAGAAGCTGTTCATAATCTTTTGACGGGCTGAAAACGTCGATAAAACGTCCTTTCTTTTCACTTTTCCTCGTTGCATAGCGCAACTATGCTCCTTAAAAAACTGAAAAACTGAAAAACTGAAAAACTGAAAAACTGAAAAACTGAAAAACTGAAAAACAGGAACATTTTTTGCCGCTTTCACCATTCGTAAAAGATCATGAGCAGCGACTAAAACCAAACAGTAAAGAATAATGTGAAAATACGCTTAAATCAGTTTTCGACAAAGAGGGGGCCTGGAAGGGCGGTAATCATTGCTGTCCATTTGCCACAGTAGCCAACGAGGCAATACTCTTTCGCGTTAAGTGCAGTACTGTGCAGTCGATATAGAAATCAGTATTTCTGTGACAGGATGCCATGGCTATGGGTATAGCCCCTCCTCCATTAACGAGCATTCTCTATGCTGAGGATGACGAAGATATTCGCAGTATTGTGGAAATAACACTGCAGAATTTCTCAGATTTCAGGCTGATTAGTTGTAATGGTGGGGGAGAAGCTTTAAAAATGGCTGACAAAAGCTCACCTGACATGGTGCTGCTGGATGTCATGATGCCTGATGTGGATGGTATTACTGTCTTGAATGCACTTAAACAGCGGGAAGATCTTCAGAATGTGCCCATTGTATTAATGACTGCTAAAGTGCAAAAGCATGAAATCGAGCAGTTTAAAGCACTTGGGGCCATTGATGTTATTGTAAAACCTTTTGATCCGATTACCCTTGCGGATCAGTTGACTGTCATCTGGAATCAATACCATACAGGTCATCATTCTGGATGATTTATCAAAATGAAAATAAAAAATAACAGGGCTAAGCTCTTCCTGGCTGTTATGGTATTGGTTTTTTCCTGTCTGATTATTTATGGTACCAGCCGTTATGTTCAAATCATGGCTGAGCATTCTCATGCTGAATTCGAGGATTTTCGGGAAAAGTCCATTAGCGCTTCTTTCACTATTCAGAATCATATTGATAAAGAGATCGAAAGCCTTTTTGAGATGAGAGATGTTTTCCGGTTAAAGGGCAGAGCGTTAACTCGATTTGAGTTCAGCATGATTGCCAAATCTATTCTTTCGAGAAATGAAGGTATTCATGCATTGGAATGGATTCCTCGTGTGGTACATGAGGAGCGTAGTGTTTATGAAGAGGAAGCTCTGGCAGATGGTATTGCCAATTTTAGCTTTAAGGCTATCAGTGGTTCCGGAGAGGTCACTCTCTCCCCTGAGAAAACGCATTATTATCCTGTTTACTATATTGAGCCGATTGCCGGCAATGAAGCAGCTTTAGGTCTTGACCTTGCTTCCAGTAATCCGAGGAGGGAGGCGCTTTTAAAAAGTCTGAAAACCAACAGGGCTATTGCCAGTGAAGGCGTTAGACTGGTTCAGGATGAGGGGGAGCAACAGGGAGTCCTGATTTTTTTATCGGTCAATAATCAAAATCCCGTAGATGAAGGCAGTCTTTTACTGGGGGTTTTTCGGATAAGGGATATGTTGGCCAGCGTTTTTTCTGATGGATCTCACCCTGATCTGAATATCTACGTTTATGATCTTGATGATGAAAGCAACCTATACCCACTGGCATCTCTGGGCGGTGAAATCTCTCGGGATGTTCTGCCAACAATTGAGGAGCTGACCAGTGGAGATAACAGTGTTGTCAATGTATCAACCATTGATATTGCTGATCGTCAATGGGCTTTGGTGATTAAGCCTGTCATACCCATTATCCATAAAGACGCAGAATATTTGGCTTGGCTTGTTTCTCTGCTTCTATTGGCAGTAATGTTATTGCTAGTAATGTATTTCTATTCAAAATTTCGCCACGCATATAGGAGCAGAGAGGCACATATTCGGTATCAGTCATTAAGTGAAAGGTTGCAGGCAATTTTAGATAATACCATTGATGGAATTATTACAATAAATCACGAAGGAATTATTCAGTCTGTTAACAAAGCGGGCTTAACGATGTTTGGTTACTCAAGTGATGAGATGATAGGTCGGAATGTAAAAATGATTACTCCTGAGCCTGTCAAAATGGAGCATGACTCATACTTAAAGAATTATCTTGGTGGCAAGCCACCCAAAATCATTGGTACTGGTCGGGATGTTGAAGGGGTGAGAAAGAATGGCGTAAAGATACCTCTTCGGCTTGGAGTGAGTAAGGCAAAAGTAAATGGGGAGGTTGTTTTTATAGGGCTGCTGCATGATATTTCAGAGAGAAAGAATAATGAGAAGATCAAAGACGAATTTATCTCAACAGTTAATCATGAACTGCGCACCCCCTTAACCTCAATTCTTGGCAGTATCCAGTTAATTAAAAAGGTTGGTGGTGATGAACTTAATGAAAATTACAGAAAACTTCTGGATATATCCGAGAGAAATACGCATCGAATTATTAAAATTGTCAATGATATTTTGGATCTCCAAAAAATTAACTCAGGTGAAATGACTTTTGATTTTATGGAACTAGACCTTGTAGAAATTACCAGAAAAAGTATTGAGCAGTGCCAGCCTTTTGCAGCTCAGCACTGTGTGTCCCTGACATTCATACCGCTATCTCGAACATTCAATGTGATCGCAGATAAGCTTCGTATTGAGCAGGTAATTACGAATCTTCTTTCTAATGCTATTAAGTTTTCGCCTGAAAATGCCAACGTTATCGTACATATTGATTTGGTAGAGGATGACGGAATGGTGCTTTTATCTGTTGAAGATGAAGGACCTGGTATTTCCACTGAATTCATGGATAAATTATTCCAGCCTTTTACTCAGGCTGAATCGCATATGACAAGAAAAGTCTCTGGTACCGGTCTTGGCTTGAGCATCTCAAAATCCATTATTGAAAAGCACAGTGGTTCTATTGGTGTCAGAAATAGCACGCCTGCAGGTGCCTGCTTTTATTTTGAGCTTCCACTGGCCAGAGAGATAAAATAACCTGCTTTGTTAACCGGGTTAGTTATCTTTTTCTGGTGAAACCGATACTGCCTTTCAGCCGTTCTGGTGTTGCAGAGTCTTCGCAGGTTCTTTCAATAATGGTAATCAGACCAAGAATTAATGCTGTGATACGGGAGGTGTCACGCTCTGTGATCAGAGTTTCTTGCTGCTCTGTTTCGATACTTTTCAGGAAATTTGTAAGCACTTGAGCAGAGCTGGAGATGTCTGAAAAGCCATAGCTTTTTCCGGAACTGCAGAGGTCATGCACCAGTACTCTAAGCTCATTCAGCTGGTCAGACGAGTAGCCGTTTTCCTGACTCAGTCCATTAAGGTGCTGCTTAAGTAACTCAATACTGCTGTGAAGGTTCTCCAGGTAATCTTCCTGCAGGTCAGTAAACTGGTCGATATAGAGATCGTTTCGACTCTGATGATACCGAGTCCAGAGGGCTTCAATCATGGAAGCCAGTTCAGTTGGCTCAAATGGTTTGGCAATCACGCCAGAAATCCCGAGCCGCTCAAACTCAACAAGATCGTCGCTGTGAACCTTGGAGGTCAGGAAAAAAAAAGGAAGGTCACTGTAGTCAGAGAGTGCTTTCAGCTTTTTCATGACAGCCGGACCATCCATGCTGGGCATCATTACATCCAGAATGACAAGTTGAGGTTCCAGTTCATCCGCTTTTTTCAGGGCAGAGTCACCACAGTCAAAAGTGAACACCTGATAGTCATTGAGTACTGTCAGGGTCATATTGATGAGTGCACGGATGTGATAACTGTCTTCAACAAGGAGTATCCTGCTGAGTTTTGGGATGTCCATCTGCCCGGATTCCTGATGGGGATATTGTTTTTATTTCTCGGCTGAATTTATCGATTGTTTATCAGGCTCAGAAGCAATTAGTGGGTCTTGGCAGCCCAGCTATCCGTGCTGCAACCCTGGCAGGGCTTTCGGGAAAGAGCGTCATCAGGTAGATGCTATTGCCTTTGTCTTTTCCCAGGGTGTTGGCAATATGCTTAACAAAGGGACGTTGGCTGGGTGCCAGTTCATACTGTTGATAGAAGGCCCTGAGTGCATGGATGACTTCCCAGTGAGCCTCAGTAAGAGTAATACCCTCAAGGGTCGCCAGTTGATTGGCGGCATCAGTATTCCAGTCGTCAAGATTGGCCAGATAACCATCATTGTCGAGAGTCAGGGGCATTGCTTATTCCGGTATAAATTGACAGGCGACGATTCTACATCACGGGGCTGTTTGAGAATACACTGTACTGTGTGAGCTAACACTTGTATCCATTCGCATCGAGCTATCTACAGGTTGCTTTAAAAGGGTGTTCTTTCCTTACATCAGTTATTACTGAGTAGCCACTTTTACACTTTGTCTCAGACAAGGGGAAGTGAATAGGTCATACATCAATAAGGCTGCAAAATACCCATGGATTGATCGCGGTTTCGACTCTTCCAACGACAATTTTTAGAAAACTGAGTGCTGAGATAATCTGCCTGGTCTGGCAGAATTCGCTGACTGTTCACCAGCGCGAGATATTCCGCAGCATTGGGACGATAAGGCAAGGCGATTAATGACATATCTACATTTTCCAACAGTTTATCACCTTTAAACTGGTTACAGCGCCGGCAGGAGGCTACAACATTCATCCAGTCGTCTGCACCTCCTCTTGATTTAGGTAATATATGGTCTCGCGTCAGCTCCCGGCGTTTATAGAAGTGACCACAGTACATACATTGGTGATTGTCTCGCTCAAACAGTGAATAATTGGTTAGGGCAGGGTTGTTTCGACAGGGGAACAGGCGTTTACCACCGCAGGCAACAATACTTGGCAGCTCAATAATCGTTCGATCTTCAAGCCATCTATTATAACCCCCATGAATTCGATAAATAACGTCCCCAAGACTCCAGCGTACCAGCTCTCTGGAATAAAGGCATACTGTTTCCTGCCACGTCAGCCATTCAACAGGCTGGCCGGCAGTATTCAATCGCAGAATATACACGACAGAGTCTCCCATTTATCAATCCCTGATAAAGGTCAACCTGGCAGGCCATACCCCTAATTGATCTTTTCAGTGGCTGAGTCGACCAGTGAAAGTATGAGATTGGCCACTCCGACCTAATATGGTCGATCGGTTAAACAATTTATCGGCTCTGTTATTCTGATTTTTATCCATCTCAGGCTAACACATTCATTTACCAATAATAAACCCACCCTTACGGTTAGGATCTGTTTAGCCCGATTTTTACGTATACATTGAATGAGTATAAAGGTAATCAATCTTTGAAACGGGATGCTTACCGCTAAGTTTGAAATAGCTCAATTACCTACGGGATAGGCATTTGATCAAACAGAGCCTAAGCCACTATCTATCAGGTGATTATCGATGAAAGTGACTGTTTTTTACGATGGAGAATGCCCAATCTGTCTTAAAGCGCTATCTCGATGGCGTGATAAAGCCTATACCTGCGATATTGAATGGTTTGATATTACCGGACAGGATGATGTGCTCGTAGCAAAAGGGATCAACCCTCAGAGGGCAATAGAGCAGCTGCATATTCTTTGTGATGATGGTGTCATTCTGACCAGTATGAATAGCTACAGTTTCTTATTGTGCCATCTCCCTCGTTGGTGGTGGTTAGGCTTTTTGATCTCGTTGCCTGGGATCAGACACGGACTGACCTGGGGATACGACGCAATGACTCGACGGCGCCTGAAGCGAGAAGGTCGCTGTTGTGACTTAAAATGCTGAAGGCGTCTTTTAACATGATAGAAGAGAATCTGAGCGGTTTATTATCTTGAGAGGGGGGAGCGTGAATAATTTCCAGCGGTTAATGAGTGCATTTGCCTGGTTTGGGATATCGCCTTTTATTATTACCCTTGCACTATCAGTAAGGGAGCAGTTGCTCTTTGGTTTCAGTGGAGAGCAGATTTTTATTATCTACTCAGTCATTATTTGCTGTTTTATGGCAGGTACTTTATGGGGGCAGGCTGTTTATAGTGATAATCGCTCCAGAAGTATTATCAAGGTTGTGACCAGCAATGTTATTGCCCTTGCGGTATTCGGTGGTCTTTTAGTTGGGCTGATGGATCGGAAAATGCTGGTGCTACTGTCGATATGCTACCTGATCACGCTGGTGGTTGAGTGTATCCATACGGAACCACTTCCCGCAGGCCGTGTAAAGTCCTACCTTTCCATGAGAGCGATTGTTACGCTGGTTGTCTTTATATTGCACTGTTTTCTCTATGCATCTTTAAGAATTACGTAAGAGCGGTTGTCAAAGATTTGGGTGGTATACATTCATGGATCATCACGTAGATATTCAAAAATGCCTTATGGCATTCGCTCGTATATTGGAAAAAGGCGAACGACTGGAAGACAGCTACTTACTCGATGGTATCACTGCCAGGTCAATGGATGATGGCTACACGGTTATGCTGAGTAATCGGGATTGCTTGCTGACTATCTATTTTCATAACAAATTTGGGCTTGAATCAGCCAGCCAGACGAGTATAGACACCTTTATCAAGCATTTATACCAAATTGCTGAACAATAAAGCCTATCAGTTATTATTTATGCCAGTTACCGGTCAGTATGCGATTGGTGATTTGATTATTTCTTTAATTGTGTTTCTCTATTATGTGACTATTCAAATGATAACACTTTAAACCCTTGAGAGAATGACTTGGGAGCCAGGCAGTGAAAAGAATTAAATTAGGATGCAGTGAGCTGGAAGTGACGGAAGTCTGTCTGGGGTCAATGACCTGGGGGCTGCAGAACTCTCTGGCAGAGGCTTTTGAGCAGATTGACTATGCGCTGGACCAGGGTATTAACTTTATTGACACTGCAGAGATGTATCCGGTTCCTCCCAACGCAGAAGCCAGTGGAGAGACTGAACGTTTCATTGGTGAATGGATTCGTGCCAACCCCGGCAAGCGTGATGATCTGGTGATAGCGACAAAAATTGCGGGTGTGGGGTTACCCTGGATTCGAAATGCCAGTCCAATCAGTGGTAGTACGATCAAAGAAGCAGTGGAAGGCTCGCTGCAACGCTTGAATACAGACTGTATTGATCTTTATCAGTTGCACTGGCCAAACCGGATCTCACCACATTTTGCCAAGCATTGGCCGGGAATGGTTCCCCATACGCAAGTGGATCGGGCCCAGCAGGAGGCGGAAATGCTGGATATTCTGGGTGGGTTGGCTGAGTGCATCAAGGCAGGGAAGATACGTCATTGTGGTTTGTCCGATGATACTCCTTGGGGAATCGGCGAGTATGTTCGTCTGAGTGAGAAGTATGACCTCCCCAGAATGGTGTCCATACAGAATGAATTCAATCTGATACATGCCAAGGATTCCCCCTACCTGCTGGAATCCTGTGTGTTGAATGATGTTGCTTACCTTCCCTGGTCCCCACTGGCGGGCGGAGTACTCTCAGGAAAATATCGGAATGGTCAGGTGCCTAAAGGGTCAAGATGGTCTATTGGGCAGAGAAATGGCCTTTTTCGTGATACACCGATGACCCATGAGGCTATTGAGGCTTACGCCACTGTGGCAGAACGCCATGGGCTTTCACTGACTCAAATGGGTCTGGCCTGGGTCTACCAGACAGAAGGCGTTACTTCCACAATCATTGGTGCAACCTCTCTTTCCCAGCTAAAAGAAGATATTGAAGCCTATCATCTCCAGTTGTCACAGGAGGTGCTGGCGGACATCAATATTGTTTTCCGTAAATACCCGGTACCTTTCTAAAAGGCTGTTATTTCAGCCTTACCACAGCGCATGATGGCACCGGCTGCATGTCGTAATAGAATCCCTGCCAGCCAGCCCTTTTCGTATTTTCTGAAAGAGGCTTCCTGGCAATAAACATATCCGGATTCTGAAGGTCGGGAGAAAGATAATAGATCGCGAATGACTGCTCATTGACCAGAACAAGAAATAGCGGGAAGTAAATTCCAGCATCCATTCGCTCTTTCTGGGGTTGCCAGGCTGCTCCAAGAACTTGCTTGGGAATCAAGTCAAAGTTCTTGACCGTCTTACTTTTAACCTGGGCCAGATAGCCACAGAAATCACAAACAACATCTGCGCACTTAAAGTTTTTGGGGAGCAATTTAAGTGTATTTTCTCGTTTACATTTAGCGCAGGGAGAGTGTTTGGCAACCAATGACTCACCGAGATCGCCAAGCTTCTGTTTTTTCTGTAGTCATAAGTTATCTGGAGATTATCCGTTACCGTTAAATTAGAGATTTGAAGGGGATTGTCGTTTATCCAGACAAATAGGGCAATGGCGTTTGAAATTACTATGTAGCGTGGCTAGTTTAGCCCTTATTTCAAAGGCGGTAGGTATAGATAAAAGCAGCTTAAACTTTTGTCCTGAGCCACCTATACAGACAGAATGATCTATTTTCCAAAGAGCTTCCGTTTCATCTGAGTAAGGCTGACATCTAAAGGAGTTCTGGTTCTTCTTGGTCGCTGAAGTAGCTCACCATTGCAGTTTGGACAAATAAAGTCTTGATGGTCGGCGCATGTAGAGCAGAATGTACACTCAAAGGAACAAATAAACGCAAGATCGGCTTCATCGGTTTTAGCCTAGCATTGCTGACAGTGCTTTTTCATTTTCCGGATGATGAGCGTGGTTCAATCGATAGGGCGACTGATCAGGCCATTTCACAGTGAATAAAAGGGTGCTCGCAGGTAGTTCACTTGCCGAAATAGCTGGCAAAGAGGCATTTTCCAGATAACCTGTGCCCATATGAGGGCCATCCTGAAACAGATTGTCAGGTGACTTGAAACTACCGACAATTTGACCAGTGTCAGGTTTTATCTCTCGGATATCCAGTTTGGCACCAGAACTGGTCTTCCATATGACATCACCATTTCAGGTAGACATAAACAGCTACCTGAAATGGTTCAATATTTTGATAGAAAAACATTATCACCTTGATTAAACCAGTAGTAAAAATAGTTTAATCCAATAGCAATCTCAACTTATAAGCATAAATCAGATCCTTTTTCTGAAAACCAACCTCCAATCTTGCGCATTTTTCCAGCCAATTATTCATTACTGAAATAAAACTTGAAAAAAGGTCATGCCCTTTTATTAAATCGCCAAGATTATCAATCAAAGAAGAGAACTCATTCACCAGCTTATCATGATTCGCTGTTTTTATAGTATGAAGCCAACGCAAATAAATATTCTGCAAGTAATCTTTTGATTTTTCATAGGCAATAGCCGCCCTCATTAAAACTCCATGCCACTTTTCATCATCGGTTTCAAACCTGGATAGAAACAGCATACGTGTAAATTCAGCTTCCTGAAAATCATTAATCGAACCGGTCAAAACTGACTGTATTTGACCTAGACTGTCTATCCAACTTTTTATTTCCCCAGGAATGGTCAAACAGGGAACGGCATACTTCAGGGGGTGAGGAAAGCCATTATGCACTTTCGTGAAGGCAACACTGTCCCTTGCCAGCGATTCTCTAGAGTATAGATTGATCTGTATTTTAAGGATTGTCACACCATTCCCTGCAAGCGAAACTTTTATACACTTTACCTCGGAAGTCTTGAAAAATTTAATTTCAGGTATCGTCAATTCCTCGCAGCTAAAAGCGTACCGCTCGCACTTTTCCTTAAATAATACCGTTAACAGCTGATATGTTTCTTCGGTACATTTTAAATCAATATCGTTAAACTCAATTTCTCGTTTCACTTGAATACATCTGGACAGTGAACCATACAAATAAAAATCCTCTCTGCGAGAAGGCCCATGGGATAACTTACCTAAGCAAAATAAAAAAAGGCCTGTTGCATTTAATTTAGCCTTGGCTTTAAAGGATCGGTCTATAGCAATCATACAATCACGCTTGACACCTTTCTCTGAAGCACAATCAAAAGGCGGAGCCCTCTCTACAGATACTACTTCCACCCTACTCTGCTCTCTGGCTGAAATACTATGATAATCGTTAAAATATGCAAAAGGCTTGTCAAAATTAATATGTAAACTGTTTTTTGGTTTAACAAATAAAGCTTCATCAGACGCTCCTGAAATGGGATTAATCTGATACGTCTTATCATTTTGATTAACGATAATAACTCTATCTAACGTTCTGGCCAGAGTTTCCAAAAGATGTCCTTTTTGGATTGGTGCACACCATAAATCTTTACTGGCTGGGCAAGCACCCCCAATTTGTAATCGTGTGCGATCAACTCTATCAAGCTGGCACCAGATAATGAAAGACACTTCACTCACTACTGATTCAAAAGTCGTAAAGGAGCCAGCTACAGGTTGCGAGAGACAGTTAACCAGACTTTTACTTTGTACTTGCATACAAGAGGGTGATGGCTGTTCAGCATTTGCTGGCACAGATGGAATATTCTTTAATAACCTGGGTCCATTGGATGGGCATACTGCGGATGATGAGGTCGCGTTGCTTTTAATATCCACGTATCGATTTTCTACCAACGGATGCTGATAGCTCACCCCCGGCAACTGACACTGGTTGCTTAAGCCAGTATAAATAGAAACTCCCCTACCGCTGTTAACCGCTTTCCAAGGCTCTCTCTGTAATAAATTTACCGAGAGCAATACCCCCCGATTATTTATCCAAACGTTCGAAGCTGGCTGCATACATGTCCTTACACGATCATGGTGATTTAAATATCGCGCAGTTAAGACAATATATTTTGTAAAATAATTCGCCTTCAGAAAAATAAAGTGAAAAGTGATTTTCTTATTAGGGGGCGTTCTCAATTACGCCAGCCATATTAAAGAAGCTGTCAAATGAAGCATTCCCAAGTAATTGCATCCCAGTCGTTCGTATCTAGGGGGTGTTCTCAATTAGTTGACGGGTGTATGTTTGAGCTATGTACGGGACAAAACATATAGCAAGTCCGTGAACACTACTGGATCTTTTTTT
>OODV01000291.1 GCA_900299555.1 uncultured Endozoicomonas sp. | reverse complement strand
CGAACATTAAGCTCGAAACCCAGAGCAGCATAGACTGCTTGTAGAGTCGGTAATATAAGAGAATTGGCCAGTTCAGAAGTTACACTGGAAATGCTTTATTAATTTCAGAAATAAACTTCTCAAACGTCCGTAATACCTAAGCTCTAAAGCTGAGGTCATAAATAATTAATAAGTGTTAGGTCTATGTATTTACAATCTTTCAGCAGCCCAACCCCTCCAGATAACCATTCGATAGCATCTTCTGATGTAAACGGTAGTTCTAGTAATAGTTCTGCTTTAAGCGTGTCCTTTTTGGGGAGAGAGGTGCAAAAAAGTGAAGCTGGCTCGGTTGGTGTATCGGTTGGTGTAATAGCAGCAAGCAGAGAACAAATACCTGAAGATCAAGGTAGCCTAAGTGCAACGTTGAGTAGTACGCACTCTCATGAGGACTCGTTACTCGAGCAGGAAATACCTATTCCGAGCAATGTGGATATCGAAAAACTCAAAGAGCTTTTGGCAAAAATTGACAGTACGGGAAAAGATAGAGCGCTTAAAAAAATCGCAGAGATAGGACTAAATGAGATACAAACAATCAAAACGGAGTATGCCCGCTGTCCAAGTAGTGCAAAAGCAGTTTTAAAACTCTTGGCAGAAACCCTTGCATTCTCGGGTATGTGCATTCTGGCAGTAATCAATCTGCTTGGCGTAACCAAAGAAGCCGATTTCAGCAAACCATTAGAAGCGTTGGATAAATTGGTCGTAGTTCCTGCTGCGCTGTGTACAGGTGCTATGTATACCGGCGGCGCGATCAACCTTTATGAACGCATCGAAGGATGGATACAGAGTAAAGATGCCAAAGAAAACAGTGGTTGTTTAGCTGCCCTGAAAGAGGCGATCAGGGAACAGTACGGAAGCCTGACCATCGGTGATTATTTCAAAGCCGTTGTCATGATCCCGGTGGCCATCATGTCGGTGGTACTGGATGCCAAAAATACAGAAATAGGTATCAAGGGGTTGCTTCGGGACTCGTCTCTTGAATTGGGCACAATCAACGCATTGGCAAAGACTATCGCTGTTGGTAATGGTGCCGTTGAAGCCTTACTCCCCCTGACGACGCTGCCACAGCTGTACGATGACATTACCAAACCAGGCGTGAAGCTGGTTAAAGGAACTCACCATAGTTCCTCTGATCTGAACCGCATCAGCAAGGATGTTTTTCGGTTACTGGAGTCAGCAGCAGGTCTTGATGGTGATGATGATATGGAGACAAAAATCCGGGAAATCATTAGTGGTTTGTCGGATAAAGAGCAAGTTGTTCTGGAGCGCATTTTTAAAGACGTCCGTGATAATACAGACCGGTTAACCGATGAATTTGTCGAGTTCATGGAAACTTCAAAAGTATCCCCGAATTACAAAACCCGGTTAAAGGGGTTAACGAATCTTGTCGTTGAATTTGCAACATTGACGCTCTCTATGTGGGCTATTAGTGCACTGGTTTCTTCCAATCAAAAACGGACTTATTATCTAGGTATTCAGGAGAGCCTCAATACGACGATGGTACCCTTCAATACATCAACCATGATGCCCCATAATGCGTCTGAAATTGAGTTTCCGGGAAATAACGTTGGCCTGGAACCATTTCCTGTCCTGGATGATGTGGTCAATCACATTTCCTATGCGGCTGTTGGTGCTGCTTTACATCCGTATTTTAACAAAACATTGGGTATGTTCACTGGCACGATCAAGACTCTTGTTGGCGGTTGTGATTTTTCCCGTATTGCCAGTTGCCGAAGGGCTCTGGCAGATCCCTCCAGGGGGCTCCAGTTCTGGCAATCCACAGAACGGCTTCGAGAAACTTGCGATTATCTTTGGCCGTCACTCCGCAATCTGATGATTTTCCAGGCAGAGGGTCTTTGATTCGATTCCATTGATCATTGCGGAGAACTGTATGAGGCATGGTTGACTGAAAAAGCTGCAAACTATACCTCAAAAATATATCTGTAAACTAATTGAGAATGCCTCCTAACTTTGATGGCATTCAAATTCTGATGAATCATGGTTGTTCCACAAGATTTCTCTGGTATATGATAAAAACATGATAAAAATTCACATTATGGAGTGATGGGGGGAGAATATATGAAAGCAGTAGGCAGGGTGCCGCGCTGGCGGCTGGTATTATTCTCCTTTGGCAACTTTGGGTGGATGCTGACTGCCTTCTGTTTTATGTCAGTCATTAATTACTTTTATTTTCCACCCACTGTTGAGGGCGTCGAGCCAATACCGGAGTTAATCAACCGCGCGCCCGTTTTTATGGGGCTGACAGTGCTTGGCCTAATACTGGCGGTATCCCGGCTGTTTGATGCGATCACCGACCCCCTGATCGCCAATATGAGTGACCGTTCAGTACATAAATTTGGTCGCCGTCGTATATTTATGGCGATTTCCCTGATCCCCTTTGCCATCTGTTCTGTTCTGGTGTTCACCCCTCCTGATACGTACCCTACGATCTTGAATGCCGTCTGGGTGGTTGTTTTTGGTATTCTCGCCTACCTGTTTATGACCATGTATGTCATGCCTTATACCGCGTTGATTCCCGAACTGGGTAAAACGTCTGAGGATCGGGTATTTATTGCTACGGTTAACTCGGTTGCCTGGGCTCTGGCTTTTGCCTGTGGTCAGCTGGTGTGGGTCATTAAAGATACGCTAGAATCCTCAGGTATGGATGCCATGACCGCAATCCGGGTCTGTGCAGGACTGTTTGCGGTCTTGGGTGGTCTGGCCATGCTGGTGCCGATTCTGGCCATTGATGAAAGCAAGTACTGTGATGGAAACACCTGCTCAGAGCCTGTACTTGGTGCCATGAAGTCAGCATTTACTAATCCTGATTTCCGCATGTTCTCACTGGCTAATGTTGCGACTTTTATGGCGACGTTTTTTCTGGAAACCGGGGCTATCTATTACGTCACGATGCTAATGGGGATGAGTGAGGCAACAGCGTCACTGATTATGATTGTGATGTTTGGCTGCAGTTTTGCCTGTTACCCCTTTATCGTGAAATTGACCCGCCGAATTCCCAAAAGAAATATGCAGATGTTTGCCATGGCACTGCATGGTCTTCTGTTTGCACTGACTCCCCTGTGTACTGTCCTGCCGGATGCCGCGTTGACGGGGTGGGTGATTATTCTGTTGCTGGCCATACCGACCGCCATTAACAGTATTCTGCCAACCGCCATTATGGCGGACATTGCCAAGTCTGATGGCAACCGCACCGGCAGTCACAAGGAAGGGGTGTTCTTTGGTGCCATGAATTTCAACATCAAGGTGGCCACATCAGTGACCAGCCTGATTTTTCCCTCGTTGCTGATTATTGGCAGCAGTGATGGAACACCCAGCCCCTTCGGGGTTTCACTCACTGCGCTGGTGGGGGCGGGTCTCTGTTTTGTCGCCGTACTGGCGTTGAGGTTTTATGATGAGCAACGGGTTAACCGTCATCTGGATGATGAACAGGGTGAGGCACCTTCTCAGGGTGAAATGACGGAATCCATTGCCTGAGATCTCGGCCTGTATGTTTATACTCTGACGTGCAGATTACGTACAAAGACATCAACAGGCCCTGAAAATAATTAGAATAAAATGGAGTAACCTGACTGTGTTTCTTTCCAGAATCACCGCTGTTTTTATCAGTGTCAGCTGCCTGGGGCTGCTGACTTTTCTCTTTCTGTTCCTGAAGTTTAATGCCCCGGGGCTGACAGCATTTGGGCTGATTACCGCCATAGCTGTGATCTATGGCCTTATCTACACCATTGCATCGATTCGTCTGGTCACCCGGTTGTGGGCTAAACGATCAGACCCAGAGAGTAGACGGGTAAAACCTTTTTTTTATTCTCTGTCTTTTCTGGCAACCGCCGCTCTTCTGGTTATCGTGTTTCTCGACAGTACGGTTTTCGACTATTACCAGCCGGTCAGTATTTTTGATGAAGTGATTGCAGCACTGGGTGTTACCTGGGGCTTTTTAGCCATCGCCATGCTGTTTTCTTCATTGCCTCGCCACCGAAATGATCAGGCAATACTGAAAAACACGGCAACCGTAGGATTAATCGCCATTTTGGGCTGGCCATTGGTGGGTTCTCTGAACTGGGTCAATAACCCGCAATATAATGATGAGTTGAGGGATGTGCAGGATCTCTTTGTGGGCGGTGTTGATGGTTACGCCATCTACCGGATTCCCGGATTGCTGGTGGTTCCAGCAGGCAGTCAGCTGGGTAATGGCGAACAACTTAAGTCTGACCTCTTGATTGGGGTGGCTGAAGCCCGCCGCGATGCCGCTCTGGATACCGGTGTTATTGATCTGGTGACCAAAGTCAGTAAGGACGGGGGTAAAAGCTGGAGCCAGCTGAAAGTCGTCTGCACCTATGAGGACAATAATAAGCGGGGTAAGTGTGGCAACCCCACACCGGCCTTTGACCAGGAGACCGGCATTATTCATCTTGCCCACAATATCAGTAACGAAGCCAGACAGCATCGGCCAGTGATGATTAGCAGTCGTGATGGTGGGCTGACCTGGAGTGATCGTGAAGTACTGCCCTTTAAGGGGCTGATTTTCGGGCCTGGGCATGGTATCCAGAAACAGCAGAATCCAGCGAAAGGGCGTCTGATTATTCCGGGCTATCTGAACCAGAAGGTTGAAGGCCGTGCCAACCAGGCTGTGGTTCTGTTCAGTGATGATCATGGCAATACCTGGCAGACCAGTGAGCCACTCAATACCGGTGATGAAACGGCCATTGCTGAACTGGCCGATGGTCGTATTTATATGAATACCCGTCAGCATGCAGCCCTGGGTCGGGCACCTGCCCCTAATGGACGTTGGGTGAGTAGGTCTTCTGATGGTGGAATGAACTGGCTGGAGGCAGAAAAGGACCTGTCTTTGTTTACGCCGGTTTGCCAGGCCTCTGTTGAGGGGTATGGTGAAAAGGGCTTGCTTTTTGCCAATCCGGCCAACACTCGGGCACGGGTCAATATGACCGTTCGATACAGTGAGGATCAAGGTAATAGCTGGAAGAACAGTGTCACTGTCTATCCTGGCGCTGCCGGTTACTCCGACCTTGGTACACTCTCCAATGGGCTCTTTTGAAAAGTGAGTGGGTAACGCTGTATTCTTAATCCAATACTCTGCATGACATCACAGGCCTGAAGACACTCATGGAAGAATTGTTTCAGAATGCCCTTGGAATCAGTTATCCCTGGTACATTGAGTCAATTGAGTTCAATACTGAACAATCCAGATTGGATATTTTTCTTAACTTTCAGCGAGGGGCAACCTTCAAAGATAACAGTGAGGATGATCCTTCTGGCAAGGAGTACCCAGCATACGATACCTTTCAGAAAGAATGGCGGCATATGAACTTCTTTCAACATGAATGTTATCTTCATGCACGCGTACCAAGGATCGAGCGGGATGATGGGAAGTTCCGCCTGATCCCTCCTCCCTGGAGTGGCAAACTCAAAGGGCTCACAC